>NZ_JACRWH010000019.1:0-30548 GCF_014306155.1 Holdemanella hominis
ATTGAAATCACAGGAAATACTTCATATAATTTTAATGAAGAAGACGTGCACAATTTATTCTACATATGTCGAAGCATTTATGATCAGTCTATTTATGAAGGAACGAGTAATCATTTTGGACTTGTGAAAAGCACTGTGTTAAAAGTCGTCAAGACATTGACGGATGTAGAATGGTTGGATTTAGAAGAATTAGAGGAAAAGGAGGAGATTGAAATGTGTGAAGCTGAAAAGAGATGGCTGGAAGTAAAGTCAAAGGAATGGGAAGCTGAAGGAATAAAAAAAGGAATCGAACAAGGCATTGAACAAGGAATTGAACGAGGAATTGAACAAGGCATAGAACAAGGCATTGAACAAGGCATTGAGAAAAAAGAACTTGAAATGTATCAAACAATGGTAGACAAAGGATTCAGTATTTCAAGTATCGCATCAATCTTCTCGGTAAGTGAAGAGTCGATTGAAAGGCTATTGATGAAAGCTTAAGTGTAGTCGAAACGTGTAAGGAACAATTAATATTGAACAAATCTTTGAGATTATTGAAATGGATTTTAATAGATGGATGTGGATTTCGCATCCATCTTCTTGATAAGTTGAAAAAAATATAGATATATGCAGGATTGATACCATTTAGATAATGATATTTAGTCTTGATGTAGACGTTGTTTTAAGAAGTGTGGAGAAGTAGACATTATATGAATAACTAACTATAATAGAACTAGAAGTGAGGTACATAAAATGTCAATTATTAAACTAACTCCTGCATTTAAAGACTACCTGTGGGGTGGTACTAAACTAAAAGAAAACTATGGTAAAAAAACAGATATGGATCCAGTTGCGGAGAGCTGGGAATTATCTGTGCATCCAGATGGTCCAAGTATTGTTGCGAGTGGTGAATATCAAGGCTTATCTTTTCCTAAATATTTAGAGAAAAAAGGGAAGGGTGTTTTAGGAACAAAGGGAAACACATTTGAGTTTTTTCCAATCTTAATTAAATTTATTGATGCTAAACAACCATTATCAATTCAGGTTCATCCTGATAATGAATATGCGCTTCGTGTTGAGCATGAATATGGAAAAACAGAAATGTGGTATATCTTAGATTGTGAACCAGATTCGTTTTTATATTTTGGTGTAAATAAAGAAATTACTAAAGAAGAATTTGAACGTCGAATTCATGATAATACTTTATTAGATGTGTTAAAAGCGGTTCCAGTACATAAGGGAGATGTTTTCTTTATAAAATCGGGTACAATTCATGCGATTGGTGCAGGAATTCAGATTTGTGAGATCCAACAAAACTCAAATACAACATATCGTGTTTATGATTTTGGTCGTGTTGGAAAAGATGGTAAACCTCGTGAATTACATATTCAAAAGGCGATTGATGTTTCAAATCTAAGTCCGATTGAATCTGATTTTAAACCATGTGGTCCTGAAGAAAAGAATGGTGATTGTGATACTGCTCGTTTGGCAACTTGCGAATACTTTACTACATATGAGTCTACATTGAATGGTACAACAACGCTTTATGTTGATGATGAAAGTTTTGGTTCTATCTTGTTGATTGAGGGTAATGCGACAATTGAAAATGATGGTACAACTTTAGAAGTAAATAAAGGAGATTCTGTATTTATTGATGCGAATAGTGGTGATGTAAAAATCACAGGGAACTGCCAATGGATATATAGCAGGGTTTAATCCCCTGCCTATTTTTTAGTTATGAAAGAATTTCAAAAAGATTTAATAGACTGGTATATTAAAAATCATCGTCCTTTAGAATTTCGTTTAAAGAAAGAGCCTTATGAAATATGGATCAGTGAAATCATGGCCCAACAAACTCGTATTGAGGCTATGCTTCCATATTTTAAAAGGTGGATGCAGTTGTTACCGAATATTGAGAGTGTCGCAAAGTGTGATGATGAGAAGCTAAATAAGTTATGGCAAGGATTAGGTTATTATTCGCGGTGTAAAAATATAAAGAAATGTGCCATAGAATGTGTTGAAAAACACAATGGAAAATTACCTTGCACAAAAGAAGAATTATTAAAATTACCTGGAATTGGCCCATACACGGCAGGTGCCATAGCTTCCATTGCGTATGGACAAAGAGTAAGTGCAGTCGATGGGAATGTGATTCGTGTATTTTCTAGGTTGTATGATATTTATGAGGATGTTACCAAGACAAGTGTGAAGAAACAGATTGAAATGTTAGTAGATGAAAGTCTTCCTTCAAAAGAAGAGATTTCTTACTATAATCAAGCGTTGATGGAACTGGGAGCACTTATTTGTATTCCCAAAAGTCCAAGGTGTGATATTTGTCCAATCAAAAAATATTGCGAAGCTTCAGATCCTGCTTCTTTGCCTTATAAGCCAAAGAAAAGTGCACGTAAAATCGAGTATAAACATGTGTATGTTTGGATACATCAAAATAAGGTTCATGTTGTAAAAAGAGCGGATACCGGTTTGTTGGCAGGACTTTATGGCTTTGATGAAACGAAACCAGAACATATTATAGAAAGTATTGAATTAAAACCTTATATACATATTTTTTCACATGTGGAGTGGCATATGGATGCGACGTTGTGTATAGTAGATAGGGAAGATTCAAATTATAAAACAATTGAAGAAATAGAAGAGTATATCGCATTACCAAGTGCATTTATGCCGTTTATGAAACAAGTAGAGGAGTATTTATGGAAAAAGTAGAAATTGAAAGTTTTACTTTAGATCATACTAAAGTAAAAGCGCCTTATGTGCGTTTGATAAGTGAAGAAAAAGGACCTAACGGAGATATTGTATCAAATTTTGATGTTCGCTTATGTCAACCGAATCGACAAGAGATACCAACCGGAGTTATGCATACTTTAGAACATTTGTTCGCATTATATCTTCGCCCTAGAATTACTGGGTATTTAGATTGTTCACCATTTGGATGTCGTACAGGATTTCACCTTTTAGCATGGGGAAAACATTCAAGTAAAGATGTTGCGATTGCCGTAAAAGAAGCTTTAGAGCTAATCACAACTACAGAATGGGAAGATGTTCCGGGTACAGAAGAAAAAGAGTGTGGTAACTACAAAGATCATTCTTTATTTGGCGCTAAGGAATGGGCAAAAGAAATTTTAGAGAAGGGAATGAGTTGCGACCCGTTCGAAAGAAAAATTGTGTAAGAGAATGTGAAATTCTCTTTTTTTATTTGAGTTGCCCTATTTATCGTGTCGTTTCTATGTTAAAATATAGTATAGTCTTTAAAAGGAGAACTTATATTATGGCAGGAATTTTTGGAAAATTATTTTCAGAAGAACAACGTGAATTATCTGCATTAGAAAAGATTGCAGATCAAGTATTAAAATATGAACCAGAAATGCAGGCATTATCAGATGATGAGTTGCGTGCAAAAACGGATGAATATAGAAAAAGAATTGCGGATGGAGAAACGGTAGATGATCTTCTTCCTGAAGCGTTCGCAACAGCTAGAGAAGCTGCTTATCGTGTAATCAACGAAAAACCTTATAAAGTTCAGATTATGGGTTCGATTGCGATGCACAAAGGTGATATCTCAGAAATGAAGACTGGTGAAGGTAAAACTTTAACAGCTACAATGTGTGTATATTTGAATGCACTTGCAGGTCAAGGTGTTCATGTAATCACAGTCAATGAATATTTGGCTGGTCGTGATGCTGCCTGGATGGGTGAAATTTATCGTTTCTTAGGTTTAACTGTTGGTGTAAATACACGTGATTTAAAACCAAGAGAAAAACGTGATGCGTATGCATGTGATATTACATATACAACAAACTCAGAACTTGGATTTGATTACTTGCGTGACAACATGGTTACAGAAGTTGAAGACCGTGTAATGCGTGGACTTCACATGGCTGTAATCGATGAAGTTGACTCTGTATTAATTGATGAGAGTCGTACACCATTGATTATTTCAGGTGGTAAAAAACAAACCGCAAACTTATACATTCAGTCGGATCGTTTTGTGAAGACTTTAATAGCTCCAGAATATGAAACAGATAAGTTTACTCATGAAAAAACTTTGATTTCTGGAGATTATGATATAGATGAAAAGACACGTCAGATCATGTTGAGTGAAGATGGTGTTCATAAGGCGGAAAAATTCTTTAAGATCAAAAACCTTTACGATATTGAACACACTCAACTTGTTCACCACATTAACCAGGCTTTAAAGGCAAACTACATCATGATGCGTGAAGTTGAATATGTAGTTAGTGATGAAAAAGAAATTGTTATCGTTGATCAATTTACAGGTCGTATGATGCCAGGACGTGCATATTCAGATGGTTTACACCAAGCTATTGAAGCTAAAGAAGGGGTTCCAATCAAAGAAGAAACTTCGACTTTGGCGACAATCACATACCAGAACTTCTTCCGTCTATATGAAAAATTGGCTGGTATGACGGGTACCGCAAAAACTGAAGAAGAAGAATTCTTATCAACTTACAATATGAAAGTTGTTGTTATTCCTACAAACCGTCCAGTAGCTCGTAAGGATCTTCCTGATGAAATCTATGCACATAAAAAAGATAAATATGCTGCATTGGTACGTGAAGTAAAACGTTTGTATGAAACAGGACAACCAGTTCTAGTTGGTACGATTGCGGTAGAAACAAGTGAGGTTATTTCACAATTATTAAATAAGGAACATATTCCTCATGAAGTATTAAATGCGAAAAACCATGCTCGTGAAGCAGAAATCATTGCAAAGGCGGGTCGTCCAAAATCAGTTACAATTGCGACAAACATGGCTGGTCGTGGTACCGACATTAAATTAACAGAAGAATCACGTAAATTAGGTGGTTTAGCTGTATTGGGTAGTGAAAGACATGAATCTCGTCGTATTGATAACCAGTTGCGTGGACGTTCTGGTCGTCAAGGAGATCCTGGTTTCTCACGTTTCTATGTATCTTTAGAAGATTCATTGATGGTTCGTTTTGGTGGCGACAAGCTACAAAAGCTATTTGAAAAAATGGGTGATGAACAAATTGAATCAAAGGCAGTTACAAAATCAATCACAATGGCTCAAAAACGTGTTGAAGGATATAACTTCGATATGCGTAAACAATTGTTAGATTATGATGATGTATTACGTCGTCAACGTGAAATTATTTATGCACAGCGCAATCGTATTTTAGAAGTAGATGAAGTGCATGATATGGTTCGTGTTGTATTTGAAAAAACAATTGAACAAACTTTACAAGCTAATTTATCGGATCAAAAGAAACAAACAATCGATGTTGCAGGCGTTGTTAAATCCATTGAAATGATGGGTATGGCTGAAGATAAGGCGATTCGTGCAAATGAACTTGAAGGAAAGTCTTATGATGAAGTTAAAGAATATTGTGTAAATAAGATTTGGAATGAATATGAAGCTGAAATCAAAGATGTTAAGCGTCAATTCTTGCCTTTTGAAAAGACAGTTGTGTTACGTAATATTGACCGTAACTGGATCAACCATATTGATATGATGGATAAATTGCGTAGTGGTATCTATTTGCGTTCTTATGCACAAAATAACCCTCTACAACAATATGTACAAGAAGGATTCGATATGTTTGAAGAAATGAATCAAAGAATTGATCGTGAAATCACATTCTTTTTATTAAAGGTTCGTATTCGTAAGGAGCATGCAGCTTAATGGAACTATATGAATTGAAACAAGGAGTGAGTACTCACCTAGAGAAATTACATTCTTTAGGTGAGTCACTTTGACTTATCTAGTAAAAATAAACAAATTGAAGAATATGATAAACAAACTTTAGAACCAGATTTCTGGCAAGATCAAAAAAAAGCTCAACAAGTGATTCGTGCAAAAAACGCATTAAAAGATATTGTGGATTGTTATGAAGAATTAGATTTACAATTGACTTCACTAAATGATACGGCTGATGAATTAAAGTCTGAATTTGATGAAGAACTGATGATGATTGCCGAAGAAGAATATGCGGATATGGATAAGAAATTCGAGAATTTTGAAATCCAAGTCTTATTAAGTCATGAATATGATCAAAACAATGCCATTTTAGAAATTCACCCTGGAGCTGGTGGAACCGAGTCTTGTGACTGGGCAAGCATGTTGTATCGTATGTATACAAGATATGCAGAAAAACATGGCTTTAAAGTGAGTGTTCTAGATTATTTACCAGGGGATGAAGCTGGTATTAAAAGTGTAACTTTCCTTGTCGAAGGAGATAAGGCTTATGGCTATCTGAAATCCGAAAAGGGAGTACATCGTTTAGTTCGTATTTCGCCATTTGATTCAGGTGCTAGAAGACACACTTCTTTTGCGAGTTTAGATGTTATGCCTCAATTTAATGATGAAATTGAAATTGACATCAAACCAGAAGATTTGATTGTAGAAACAAAACGTGCTTCAGGTGCTGGAGGACAGCATATCAATAAAACGGATAGCGCGGTTCGTATGGTGCATAAGCCAACGGGTATTGTGGCTACATGTCAAAATGGACGTAGTCAGCATGAAAATAGAGAAGAATGTTTGCGTGTCTTAAAGTCTCGTTTATATCAATTAGAAATTGAAGAACAAGAAAAGAAGATTGCTCAAATTAAAGGTGTGCAGTCAGCCAATGAATGGGGAAGCCAGATTCGAAGCTATGTCATGCATCCATATAGCTTAGTTAAAGATGTTCGTACAGGTTATGAAACAAGCCAAGTTCAATCTGTATTAGATGGAGATCTTGATGAATTCATCTTTGCGTATTTAAAATCACAAATTCAATAAAATCCAATCGAAAGGTTGGATTTTTCTATATTCGCTCATAAAAGTGTAAAATACTCTTATCAAGAGGTTAAGAATATGAATGTATATTATCATTTACCGGGCTTATTTGAATTCTATGAATTTTATAAAAAGTTTTTGCCCCTATTTAAAAATAAATCAGAATATTTCTATGACTGGTGTAAGATTGGCTCTATTTATGGCTCACCATCTGATTGTATATGGTCTGGTGGACGCATCAGTTATGCAGATTGTGATCCAAAAAAAGTATTTGCTTTGATGAAAGAATACAATATATCTTCACGTCTTACATTTAGTAATTCTTTGATTGAAGAAAAACATTTATCCGATATAAAATGCAATGAATTATGTCGATTGTTGAATTTAGATTTAAACAATGGGATTATTATTCATTCAGATTTATTGATGAAATATTTGAAATCAAAATATCCAAATCTATATTTTGTATCTTCAACCACAAAAGTATTAACGGATTTTAATGATTTTGAAAAGGAAGTAGAAAATTCAGACTTTACGTATGTAGTCCCTGATTTTCGATTGAATAAACAATTAGAAAAGTTGAATTCACTATCTGAAGTATATAAACCAAAGGTAGAATTTTTATGTAACGAATGTTGCTGGTATGGATGTAAAGATCGTAAGGAATGTTATAAATCGGTTTCTAGACAAAATCTAGGTATTGATTGTATGGATCATGTATGTAAGGCCCCTTTTTCAAAGGAAGGGTATCGTTTTTCTAGAGTGATGGAAAATCCTGCATTTATTAGTTTAGAGGATATTTTAAATATCTATGTTCCTATGGGCTATTCAAATTTTAAAATCGAAGGAAGAGATTTAGGAAGTGCCCTATTATTAGAATTTATTCTTTACTATATGGTAAAACCACAATACCAAATTCATGTTCGTGAAGCAATGTATTTAGATGCAATGTTAGACTTATTTTAGGAGAAAATGATGATTGAAAAAAGACACACAGTACGGAAATATTTAGATAAACCATTAGATGTTGATTTAATAAGTTTATTAAATGCACGTATTGAACAAAACAATGAATTGTATGATTTGACATTGAAACTCGTGATGAACAACTCCGATGGTATTTCTAGTTTGGCTAGACTCATGTCGAATAATACGGTACAAAACTATATCATTCTTGCAGGTAAAGAATGTTCAAGTTTGGATGAGAAGATAGGCTATTGTGGCGCTGACTTAATTTTGTATGCCCAAAGCCTTGGGCTAAATACATGGTGGTGTGGAGGTATGTTTAATGGCAAGAATGCTCTTAAACATTTATATGATAAAGATGTTAGAGTCAATGGTGTCATTGCGATTGGATATGGAAAAACACAGGGTGTACCGCACAAATCAAAGACAGCTGATCAAATTAGCCATTACCAAGGAGTAGTTCCAGATTGGTTTAACGCGGGTATCAAAGCTTTATTATTGGCACCAAGTGCTTTAAATAGACAGCCGTATATAGTAAATGGTGTGGGAAATAAAGTGAGTTTTAAAGTGAAAAATGGACCTCTATCACAAATCGATTTAGGCATAGGAAAATATTTCTTTGAGCTTGGTGCAGGTAAATCAAATTTTGAATGGAGTTAATATGATACATATTGAGGATGAAATCTTTTTAAAGAAGAAATTTGATTTTGATAAGCTAAAAAGTTTTGACTTTTCAATAGTGGATAATAAATATATCTATACAGAAGACTTTATGGATTCAAATTTTAAAGCTATAATTGAAATATCGGATGTTTTAAAAGGTAAAGTCATTGATAATTTCAGTGATGAAGAATATATGCCGCTACGCATCGAATCCTATGATGGAGAGTGTATCTGTAAAGTTCGTGAAGCATACAAATCCATATTAAAAAGAATTGCGGATATATGTTGTACAGACGTATTCTTTGCGGATGATCAAGCGAATCGCATTACGAATCGGATTTTTCAAACTTATGGAGTAAAACCAGATTTTCCATGGAAGGATGACAATGGTGTTTTTCGTCATTTAGACAATAATAAGTGGTTTTCCCTTATTATGTATGTGAAGTGGAACGCTCTTTTAAAAGATGGAAGTACCCGTATGGTAAACATTATGAATCTAAAAAGCGAAGAACACTATGATATTGATGGAATTTATCCGGCTTATCACATGAATCACAAGAGTTGGATATCTTTGGCTTTAGATGATACATTATCTGATTCATTAATTATGGAATTGGTTTCAAAAAGTTACAATTTAACAAGAAAGAAAAGGCGCAAATAATGCGTCTTTCATACTTTTTAGCCAATTGGCTGATGATAAAACTTGCCATAAAAATGATTCGTCTTATATGAGTTAATGATGACATTTGGCGCTACATTTAATACACAATCAATCACATCAGCTTCTTCATAGCTCGAAATAACTGTTTTACAAATATAGAATTTCTTATTACTGTAAGCCCCATACGCATCAATAACACTCATACCATGTTTGAAGTTTTCTGTATAAGCCTTTGTGATAATGTCTGGATTTTCGGTTGTGATTTCAACAGTAATCTGGGCATATCTGTGATAGAAACGAGAAATAGTTTGGGTTGAAATAAATTGGAAGATAATTGAATATCCCGCATGTACCCATCCAAAGAAAAGACCGAAAATAATTAAAATAATCGTATTAAAAATAAAGACATAATCCCACAAGCTTTTATGAATCTTATTAGAAATGTACAGGGCTATAAAGTCTGTACCGCCAGTAGATCCATCTGCCTTTAAAGCGAGTGTAATACCAATTCCATATAAGAATCCACCAAATAATACGTTTAGGACTAGATCATCAAAGAAGGGAGTAAAAGAGAAAATATTTAAAAAGAATGATACAAGTCCAAACTGTAGGCAACTCAAGAATACAAATCGTTTTGAAACAGATTTATAACATATTAATGCTGCCGGAATATTTAACATAAGAATTCCTAATGAAATAGAAAAATGGATGTTAAATAAATTACAGATTTTATGAATTAATATCGCAACTCCGGTAAATCCACTAGACAATAAATTGCACGGATTCATAAAGACTTGAATTACATATACTTGAATAAAAGCACTTAATATGGTCATGATAACTGAAAGTATTAAGTGTAGATTTTTGTTTTTTGAAAAATGTCGAATTTCTTTTGTCATGCGAATCACCATGGATAATTATATTGGAAAAGATTTTTAATTCTTTGAAGCTTCCTTCCTTGTACTAGGAAATTTCCTAATATTAGGAAAAAACGCATGTTAATAAAGAGGGAAAATCATATAAAATATAAATATGGGGGTGTACTAAAAGTGAATAAAAGACAAGAGAAAATTGTTCTATTGTTGAATGATACAAAGGCGTGGATGACAGGAAAAGAAATCTCTAAGCTTATGCAGGTATCGGATCGAACAATTCGTAGTGATATCGATGCGATCAATCGCTATTATGAACAGCCAATTATTGAATCCAACTTACGAAGTGGATATCATATTCGAGATGAAATTAATGTTACATTGCCTACAGCACAAAAATTTATAATACCTCAAACACCTCAAGAAAGATGTGTGTATATTATACGTGTGTTATTGTTTGAGAAAAAAGAATTAAACTTGATGGATCTACAAGATCAAGTGTTTATTAGTGGTTATTCAATTGATAATGACATCAAAAGAATTAAGAAAATATTAGAGAATTATAACGATTTAAAATTGATTCGCTCTAAAAATCACATTCATTTAGAGGGTAGCGAAGATGAAATGCGCAAACTCTATAAAGATTTACTTACGGAAGAGACGCAAGGAAATTTCTTGAACCTAAATAAGCTTTCGAGTATGTTTAAAGGTTTTGATTTATTAAAAGTCAAAGATATCATGGAAAATATTTTAAAAGAATATAATTATCGTATTCGTGAAATGGCAATTCCTATGTTGATGATACATATTGGTGTGGCGATTGAAAGGATGTTGCACCACAATTACATCAAAACAAGTCGTGGAACAGATCTTGAAAACACAAAAGAATATCAGATTGCCAAAGAATTCTTTAATCGTGTATCTAAAATTGTGCGTATTGATATCAATGAAAACGAAGTTGAATTATTAGCCTTATTATTGATGGGCAAAAATTCAATGAACCTTCAAAATGATTTGGTTTCTGCTTATAGTAAACATGGCTACAATGTGAATGAATTGGTTTCGCAAATTATCGAATCTATTAAATCAGACTATGATATAGACTTTTCAAAAGATGTAGATTTACGTTCTGGTATCTCACTACATTTGCAAGGGTTGGTTGAAAGAAAGAATAAAAATATTCATATCGATAATATGTATCTTCAAGAATTGAAGAAAAAGTACCCATTAGTTTTTGAATTGTCTATTCGTGTTGGTGAGATTTTAAATGAAGAATTAGAAATCGATATTTCTGAAAATGAGCTAGGCTTTTTGGCTCTTCATTTAGGTGCTGCCTATGAAAGAACGCATAATCATCAACATTATAAAGCCATTATGATTTATCCTGTGGATCAGGCTTTTGGTGATATTTTACTTAAGAAAGTGGATTTCTTATTTAACGAACGCATGGATGTGATTCAAAGTGTGAGTTATTTTGAAGAAAAGACAATAAAAGAATTAGATCCAGATTTGATTCTAACAACGTCACCACTACAACATAATTTAGATATTCCAACGGTTCAAATTTCTGTGTTTATCACAACAGAAGATGAGAGTCGTATTTTCCAAACGTTAAATGCGTTGGATAAAAAGAGATTTCAAAATGAGTTTAAAGCTCAAATCATTGATTTGATTGAACCTGAAACTTTCCATTTGAATTTAAAAACAGAAACACCAGAAGAAACAATTGAATATATGTGTGACCACTTGAAAAAACTTGGTTACAGTGATGATGCGTTTAAAAAATCAGTTCTTCAAAGAGAAAAAATGGCATCCACAAGTTTTGTGTATTCATTTGCGGTACCACACTCATTGAATATGGCAAGTTTTCGATCTTCGATTTCTGTTGCGTTTTTAGAAAAACCAATCAAATGGGGAGAATTTGAAGTGAAGATGGTTATGTTGCTGGCAATTAATGAAGCATACAAAGATACTTTGGTTATGTTCTTTGATTGGTTAAGCAGTATGATCAATAACGCAAATCATTTTGTGGCTTTATTAGAAAGTCAAAGCTATGAAGAATTTATATCAAAAATAATCGAATAGAAAGGTTGTGCAAATATGGATAAAACACATCGTTATGGAGTAAAACTGAAGAAAAGTTCAGTAAATAGTTTTTATAGAGGCGTTGCCTATCTGATTGATTGGTATGCGGCAACAATGTTTGCTGGAATCCCTATTGTCTTAATTGGAAGCATTGTAAATCATACAACTTCCGTATCGCAAGACTTATCTAAAATTCCGGCCCCATACAATATTTTGGTAGCTTTGTTGGCGATTGTATTCTATTTAGGATATTTTGTGATTCTTGAATTGTATGTATATAAAGGACAAACCTTTGGTAAACGCATTATGAAATTAAAGGTTGTGAAAAACGATGAATCGGATGTAGATTTTAAAACAATTTTAATGCGCGAAGGACTAGGAATCATGATCGTTGAAGGCTATATTGCGAATAGTTCAAGTTATTTGCGTCAATTGATTCAAATCGTTACAGGCATTCCAATTATGGATATGGCGGTATATGTATTTGGAATTATTAGTGCTGTTTCTATTCTAATGGGTATGGCAAGTCCATCAAGAAAAATGCTTCATGACCGTATTGCGAATACACATATTATTAGTGTGGCAGATACGGAAAAGTAATTTCCTAGATGTAGGAAAACATTTAGTGAATTCATTATCAATAGCTGTGATAAAGTAAAGACAGCTAATAAAGGAGAGTGTTTATGGACAAGCTAGAAAAAATTTTAATGCCTATGGCAGATGTTCTAACTAAAAATCGAGTGTTAATCGCAATTCGTGATGGTTTCTTGATTTCTACACCATTATTAATTGTTGGTTCAGTCTTCTTGTTGATTGCAAACTTCCCAATTCCAGGATGGGATGCTGCAGTATCATCAGTACTTGGTGCAGGTTGGACAGACTGGTTCAAGGCGGTATCTCGTGCATCATTTAACTGTACAGGTTTATTAACTGCATTAGGTACAGGATATGCGATGGCAAGAGAATTTAAAGCAGACAAGATTCAAGGTGCTGCCGTTGCATTGGTTTCTTATTTTATTTTAATGCCAACAATTCACACAGCTGTTAGAGATTCAGGTGAAGTTGTTGAAGATGCTATTTTCGCAGGTTTAGATTTTGATTATATCGGACCAAACGGAATTTTCATGGCCTTGATTTGTGCGACTCTTGGAGTATGGTTATTTGCCTTCGCTTATAAAAAGGGATGGACAATTAAGATGCCTAAAGGTGTACCTCCTGCAGTTGCAGATTCATTCGCTGCATTAGTGCCAAGTGCTCTAGTTATGGGAGTTGCATTCTTAGTACGTATTGTTTTCTCATTCACAGAATTTGGATACTTCCAAGACTTCGTAGTAGCCATTCTACAAACACCATTGGAAGGTTTAGGAGATACATTAGGAGCTAACGCATTATATTCATTCATGTGTACTTTCTTCTGGTTCTTTGGTATCAACGGACCAGCTGTATGTAACTCAGTATTCTTCATTGGTAACGTATTAACTGCAAAACAATTAATCGCATTCGAAGCTGGTGAAGCATTACCATATATCTTCACAAACCCATTCAGTAACTTCTTCTGTAACTTCGGTGGTGGAGGATCTACTCTATCATTAGTAATCTTGATGGTTACAGTATGTAAATCTGAACGTATTAAACAATTAGGAAAATTATCTATTGTCCCAGGATTCTTTGGAATCAACGAACCAATTATCTTCGGTTTACCAGTTGTATTAAACCCAGTTATTGCGATTCCATTTATTTTAGTTCCAATGATGAACTTGATCCTATCATATTTCGCAACTTTATGGGGTATTATTCCACGAACAACAGGTGTAAACTTACCTTGGACAACTCCAATTGGATTCTCAGGATGGTTGGCTACAGGATCTTGGAGAGCAAGTGTATGGCAAATCTTCTTGTTGGTATTAGGATTGATGATTTATTATCCATTCATTAGAACATTAGATAAAAAATATTTAGCAGAAGAAGCTGCTGCTGCAAATGAGTCAAGCGAAGAAGACGATATCTCATTTGACGATTTAGATTTAGATAATCTATAAGATTAGGAGGATAACACAATGAAAGTTATGATGATTTTTGACCAGACACAAGCTGGTTTAGGAGGAAAAGAAAGTCCTGATTTACCTATGGGCGGAAAAGCAATGGGAATTGGTTCTTGTGAAATGTTTACTCGATTCTTGGATCAACAAGGAGGGAAAGTCATCGCTACTTTATATTGTGGAGACGGTACTTTTTTAGCCGAGCCAGAACTTAACGCAAAGAAGTTTGCGGCTATGGCAAAAAAATTTAATCCAGATGTAGTTATCTGTGGACCATGTTTCAACTATGCAAATTATGGTATCATGGCTGCTAAATCAGCTGAAGCAATTTCAGAACTAACAAATATTCCTGCTTTTGCGATCATGTCACAAGAGTGTGAAAAGGCTATTGAAACATACAAAGATAAAGTTACAATTTTAAAAATGCCTAAAAAAGGTGGAATCGGATTGAATGAATCATTAAGCGCTATGTGTGAATACGCTAAAATGTTAGTCGACAAAAAAGATACTGCTGAATTCTTAGAAAAACATGCTTATTAATAATGACCAGCTCGATTGAGCTGGTTTTCTTTATGTTCCTAACAATAGGAAACACATTTGGAATCTAGTGAAACAAAATAGGTCTATACTGCTTTATATAAGGAGGACATAATCATGTCAGAAACATTAAAAATACTTAATACTTTAACACAAACAATTTCAATTTCAGGAGATGAAAAAAATGTTGGCAAATGTATGGCACAATACTTAGAGCCATATTGTGATGAAATTGTATATGATAATTTAGGCTCTGTATTTGGCGTAAAGAAAAGTAAAAAGGAAAACGCAAAGCGCGTATTAGTAATTACACACATGGATGAATCAGGATTAATGATCACAAAAATTAATGATAATGGAAGTGCTGAATTTATTGAAATAGGTAAAATCAATAAACAATACTTACCAGGAAGTCGTTTGCGTGTAAAAACAAAAACAGGTGAAGTCAATGCCTTTGTGGTAGGTACAGAAAAAATGGTTATCGATTTTGGAACGTATTCAAAAGAAGAAACATTAGCACTTGGTGTATTTGTAGGAGATAGTGTCGTTGTAGACGGTCCATTTGTCAAAGTACAAAAACAATGTATTTCAAAAGCATTAGAATCAAGAGTTGGATGTTTAATGGCTGTTGAATTATTAAAAGCTGTTAGAGATAAAGAATTTGATTTTGATTTATATGTTGGAGCTTGCGTTATGGAAGAAGTAGGACAGCGAGGCGCTACAACAGCTACAGGACTAGTAAAACCTGATCTAGGTGTTGTACTTGGTTGTAAGATAGCTAAAACATTAGATGAAAAAGACCAAAGCGTAGGAGAGCTAGGAAAAGGCTTATTAGTATCTTTCTACGATAAAGGAATGATGCCAAACCGCGGTTTATTAGATGCATTAGTACAAATCTGTAAAGAGGAAGATATCGCATATCAGCACTACTATAGTATGGATCTAAATGAAGGGGCATGGGTACACAAATTGTTTGCTGGATGTCCAACACTCAATGTATCGATTGCGATTCAAAATGCATATAGCGCAATTGAAAGTATGGATCTAAATGATTATGACTGCGCAAAAAAAGCTTTAACTGTATTTGTTGAACATTTAAATGAAGAAAAGATTCAAGAATTTAAGGAATCAAATCGATAGGTGATACTATGGAACAAGCAATTGGTGATATTAATTTAGAAATGCTGAAAGAATTAAGTGAGGCTCATGGTATTAGTGGAAACGAAAAAGAAGTGAGTCGCATGATGAAAAAGTGGATGAATCCCTATGCGGATGAAATCACATATGATAATTTAGGATCCATCATTGGACTTCAAAAAGGAGAAGAAGACCAGCCTACTTTTATGATTTGTGGACACATGGATGAAGTTGGTTTTCTAGTGCGCGAAATTGATGAACAAGGCTACATTCGTATGCTCCCAGTTGGAGGATGGTGGGGACATGTACTACCTAGTCAGACGCTTGTAGTGACAACACATGAAGGGAAAAGATATCAAGGTGTTGTAGGATCGAGTGCGCCTCATGGATTGAGTAAGGAAGTCAAAGAAAAAGTTATTCATCCCTTAGATTTATTTTTAGATTTGGGTGTCGCAAACCGTGCTGAAGTTGAAGAATTAGGAATTCAAATTGGCGATATGATTACGCCAGATACAGAATTTACAGTTATGAACAACCCAAACTATTTAATGGGAAAAGCCTGGGATGATCGTTTATGTGCAGCTATGGTTGTAGATGTAATGCGTCTTTTAAGTCAAGATAAGCATAAATGTAATTTATATGGTGTTGGTACGGTACAAGAAGAAGTTGGTTTAAGAGGAGCAAGAACAGCCGCAAATATGTTACATCCAGATGTTGCGATTGCCTTAGACGTAACAACAAGTATGGATACACCAATGGATAAAGGAATCAATGGCTTAGGAAAAGGTGTTGTATTAAGTTTAATGGATGCGGGAATTATTGCAAATAAAAATTTTATCGCAAAGATGGAAGAAATCTGTAAAGATTTAGATTTAGACATCAATTATGACATGATGACATGTGGTGGAACAGATGCCGATAATATTCATAAAGCACATGATGGTGTTGTCACAATGACATTATCTATTCCTACACGTTATATGCATTCTCATCGATTGATCATTCATCGTAAGGATTATTGGCAAACTGTATTATTAATGGCTGAATTTGCTCGTAGATTAGATAATGAATTGTTGCAGATTTTGAAAGGATAAAACAATGAAAGTATTAGTTGGAAGATTTAGTTCAGAATCCAATGAACACTCTAGATCTTTAATGAGTCTAGATAAATTTATTTTGAAATATGGAGAAGACTGTATCGACTCTATGTATTGTCGAGATATTTTTGAAAAAAATGGCATTGAATTGATTCCAAGTATTGGTGCGATTGGACATCCCCATGGACCTGTAACTTTACAGGCTTATGAATTTATTGTGGATAAGTTCAAACAAAGTGTGAAAGAACATCTACACGAAATTGATGGAATCTTCTTGTTTCTTCATGGTGCTAGTAAGGTGATTGGTTTACAAGGAGGTTCAGCAGAACATGCGATTCTACGCGAAATTCGTGCTATTGTTGGACCATATATGCCTATTGCCCTAGTTATGGATCCACACGGAAATTTATCGGAAGAATTAGTTTCAAATGTAAATCTATTAAGATGTTATAGACACTCACCACACATTGATACAAAGGAAACGTATCAATTTATGGCTAAAGATTTTATTGATCTATTAAATCATAGAGAAGATATTCATCCAATTTATTATCGTGTTCCCATTATTATTGGTGGAGAAAAAAGTGTATCTTTTGATGAACCCATGGTGTCTATCAACAATATGTTAGAAGAAGCTGAAAAGACAGGTCGCATTCGTTCAGCCTCTTTCCACATTGGTTATTTAAGACATGATGGACCAAACTTAGGATGTTCTGTTGTCGTATGTCCAAAGACAAAAAAAGACACAGAATTTGCGGATATGTGGGCAAGAAAAATTCGCGAATTTGCCTATTCAAAACGTCATGAATTCCACTATCATGGAAATGTAGCTTCTTTAGAAGATGCGATTAAACAAGTTGTTTATCGTGATCAAGGAACATGCTTTATTACCGATTCTGGAGATAATGTAGGATCTGGTGCGGATGGCTTTAATAATTATGTTTTAAGACAAATTATGAATTTAGATGATTTTAATCATAAGAAATACTTAGTTTCGGGAATCGTTGATTTTAATGCACATGCTTTCTTAATGAAAAAAAAGGTTGGCGACAATGTCGAATTTGATTTGGGTATGGACTATGATGAACTATGTCAGAAAATCCATATTAAAGGTAGTGTTGTAGCCAAAGGCTTAGCTGAAGAAATGTATGTTGGTAAAGAAGATATTGGTACAGTAATTACTGTAAAGGTAGAAAACATGCCTGTGTATGTTGTGGTTGAAAATGATGCCATTCAATATTATGAGCCAGCCCAATATGTAACAAGCGGCCTAAATCTAGATGATTATGATGTCGTTGTTGTTAAACAAGGTTATATCTCAGCTGAATTTGATGCATATGCATCGTATTGTGTTATGGCACTAACGGATGGGCCTACAAATCAAGCGAGTGAAAAGCTTGTATTTAGACAAATTCATAGACCAATGTATCCATATGATGATCGTGAATTAGACGAAATTTAATGAAAAAAATAAATCCACCGCTCGGTGGATTTTATCTTTTATAAATAGTTTTGCATAAATGAATATGCATTGTTGAAACAAATCGCATTGATTTCTTCATCTGTGAATTCATTTTTCTTGAGTTTTAGTGCAATATTTTGGATTTCTGTGATGTCCTTCATACCAACCACATTACTATCTTCCATGCCAGGAATATAGTCCATAAAATCAAAACCTAATGCGATATGTTCAATACCAATCTTTTCTTTTAAGTATTCAAGGATTTCAATAAAGTCATCTAGTGTCGCATTTTCTTTCTTGTTCTTCACAAACCAACGAACCGGAATACCTCCAACTAGTCCTTGTTTATTTCTAATAATGTCTAGTTGTAAATCGCTCAAGTTACGGTAATGATTGTATAAAGCCTTCACATTACTGTGAGATGCGATGATGGGCTTTGTACTTGTTTTTGCGATATCATAGAAGTTCCATTCGCAACAATGACTTGTATCAATGGCTATGCCAATATGATTCATAGCTTGAATCGCTTCAACACCTAGATCTGTTAATGGTTTATTATTTGTTCTTGCACCACAAGCTAAGGCATTATCATCGTTCCAGCATAATGAACCAAGACGTACATTATGATTATATAACCATTGAATTTTATTTGTGACATCTTCTTTAATTCCACACATACCTTCAACAGCGATAAAGACTTGAATATCTTTATCGTTGTTAAATGAGAAATGTTTACTTGAATGAATACAATCATTGGCATATACGATACATTCTTGCATATCTTGCCATGATTCAGTGCCGCTAAAGCAGCAGACAATGGCAGAAAATTTCATGGTGCCTTCTTTAAAGCGAGGATAGTGAAATTCATCCAAACGATTCAACTGTTCTTTATGATCGAACAAATCATTTCCTATATCATCATGTAAATTCGCAAATGAGATCATGCGCTTAACTCCTTTAAGAAGTCTTGAATTTGATCGGCAATCGATTGTAGACTTTCTTGCCAGAACGATTCTTCTTCAATGTTGATATCTGCCATACTTGCGACATTTTCACAAGTATTTGTGGTTGTTGCAGCTAGTAGTTTTTCATATTTAGGAATAAATGATGTCCCTTCCTTTTTGAATTTTGCGTATAAACCACGAGAAAATAAAGCACCAAATGTATATGGGAAGTTATAGTACGCGATATCTGGAATGTAGTAATGTACCTTTGTAATCCAACGATAAGGATGTATCCAGTTCTTGTCTAAACCATCACCGAATGATTTATTTAGGGCTTCCTTCATTAGTTCACATAGTTGTTTGGCATTTAAGAAACCTTCTTCAATATGCTCAAATACAGATTTTTCAAATAAGAATCGCGCATAGATGTCCAATACGTTTTGACATAATGCCGATAATTGTGTATCAATGACTAATAATTTTTCTTTTTTAGGTAAAATGCTTGCCATATAGTTATACATTACATTTTCATTAAATGTACTTGCCGTTTCTGCCAGTGGCATACAATAATCACGGTTTAAAATAGCTTGTTCTTCAATCATTTCTCCATGGAAAGCATGACCTAACTCATGGGCAACTGTAATAATATCACTTAATGTATTGTTGTAGTTTGTGATAATACGACTTTCATGGATCCAACCCAGGTTTTCACAGAATGCGCCAGGTTGTTTACCTTCATAAGTTGGATAATCAATCCAATGTTCATTAAATGCAGTTTTTGTCATTTCATGTAAGTTTTCACCTACTTTTTCAAAAGCATCCAAAATATAGGATTCGCAATCTTCAATAGAGAAATTAAAGTCACATTCTTGTAAAGTGGCATAGATTTCATACCAAGGAAGACCATGATCATAACCTAGCATCTTGGCCTTTGTACGAAGGTATTTTCTAAATACAGGTAAATATTTTTGAATACTACTCATCATCGCATCTAATGTTTTGGATGACATTCTTGATTCAATCAACATTTTTTCTAAAGGATCTTTATAGCCAAGTAAGCGTGCTTCTATAAGTTGTTGTTTCTTAATGGCACTTACCGCAAAGGCAAGTGGTGTTTCAATTGGTTTATAGGCTTCAAGCTCGGCTAGGAAGGCATCTTTACGAACGTTGGAATCATTATCATGACACATATTCTTTACTTGTGTTAAGGGTAAGCTGTTCCCACGATAGTTGGCCTTGGCATTTCCAGTTAGTGCATAGTACATGTCTGAGAAAGCTTTTTTACTTGTTGGATATACTAAGTTTAATATTTCCTGCTGTTCTAAAGGCAATGTGTGTTTAGCATTGTTTAATTTTTCTTCAATGATAAATTTATAGGTTGAATAATAACTTGATTGCTTGATTTCTTTATCTTCTAAGATTTTTGTCCATAATTCATTCATTTGATTTGCGGCTACAGCACAAGCACTTAATACTTTGCTTGACCATAAAATAGCATCTTCATTGTTGGCTTCTACACTTAGTCTTAATGTTACATATAAACGAAGTCGATATTCTAAGTCTTTGATTTCTTCGAGTTGTTTAAAGGAAGTGTTTGTGGTCACGTTTTCTATTTTGTAGTTTACTAACTGGTCATAGTCCTTTAAAAAGATTGGATCATCATAACCAGTATATAATTTAGATAAATCCCATTTATAATTGTTTGTCATTTGTACACCTGTCTTTCTATATTAATTATAGGAAGTATAGGAATGGAATACTCAGAAAGGAATTTCCTAGATGTTAGGAATAATCGAATATTTCCTAATCGCTAGGAAGTTCGATTCATAGAAAAGAAAATTTGTATGATGTACAATACAATCAGAACAAGGAGGGTATCTATGGAAAACTTGGAAATGATAAGCTTTCAAATTATTTCTTGTGTAGGTACTGCAAAATCAAGCTATATTGAAGCAGCACGTAAGGCGCAGGAATACGAATTTGATAAGGCAGAAGAATTAATTAAAGAAGGAGATGCTATTTATATTAAAGGTCATGAAGCACATGCTTCTTTGATTCAACAAGAGGCAAGAGGAGAGTCTGTTGCGGTAAATATGTTGTTGATGCATGCAGAGGATCAATTGATGGCAGCTGAAAATTTTAAGGCTTTTGCCCAACAACAAATCGTGATTTTCAAGAAATTTCAAGATATTGAGAATAGGTAGGAGACGAATATGAAAAGAGTATACTTATTTTGTGATAATGGGATGTCAACAAGTATGATGGCACAACGTATGCAGGACGTGGCTGACAGTCACAACTTGCCAATTGAATGTAAGGCATTTTCATATAAAATCATTCAAGACATCATTGAAAAAAATACTTTAGATTGTATCTTGATTGGTCCACAAACTAAATTCTTATTTGATGAAATCAATAAAAAATACGGTGATAAAACACCAGTTATGGTTATTGATCCAACAGATTATGGTATGATGGATGCAGAAAAAGTATTAAAAAAAGCTATCGTGCAAATGAAAAAATTTAAAAACAAATAAGGTCGCTTTTTTAAAGCGATTTTATTTTTGAATCATATGTAGGAGGAAAATGTATGTACGGAATTATCGCAACATGGAGAATGGCTTTAGAAGGAATTTCAAAAGCAGATTCTATGTTAAAAAATAACGAAAGTGCAGCGGATTCGATTGAAGAAGCAATCAAAGCTGTAGAGGATTTTGAATACTATAAAAGTGTAGGATATGGAGGACTTCCAAATGAAGAAATGGAAGTGGAATTAGATGCTGCTTTTATGGATGGGGATACACTAGAATTTGGATGTGTTGGAGGCGTTAAAGATTTTGCCAACCCTGTTAGTATTGCACGTAGTCTAATGCACTATGATGCCAACAACTTCCTAATTGGTCAAGGTGCTGAAAAATATGCTTCAAGACATGGCTTTGAAAGAAAAACAATGCTTACAGATCGTGCCAAGATTCATTATCACAATCGTACAAAAGAAATCACAAATACGGAATTAAAACCATATTCAGGACATGACACAGTAGGTATGGTTTGTTTAGATACTGCAGGACATATGACAAGTGCTACAAGTACTTCTGGATTGTTCATGAAACATCCAGGACGTCTAGGCGATTCGCCTGTATGTGGTTCTGGATTCTATGTAGATTCTTTTGTTGGAGGAGCGAGTGCTACAGGGTTAGGGGAAGATGTTATGAAGGGCTGTGTTTCTTATGAAATTGTTCGCCTAATGAAAGAAGGCATGCATCCTCAACAAGCGTGTGAAAAGGCTGTACACGATTTTGATTTAGAATTAAAACGAAGAAGAGGGAAAGCTGGAGACATGTCTTTGATTGCGATGAATAATAAGGGGGAATGGGGTTGTGCTACAAATATTGAAGGTTTTAGTTTTGTAGTGGCAACTGAAAAACAAGTCCCAACAGTATATTTAGTAAATCATGATGAGGATGGAAAATGCACATTTGAAGTCGCAAGTAAAGAATGGATGGACAACTATATGGCTACGCGCACAGCTCCATTAGTAAGGAAATAAAATGGAAGAGGCATTATTAAAGAAAATCGATGAAATCAGCGAAGAGATGATTTCAGGAATCAAAAGAATTGTTCAAATCGATAGTGTACAAAGTGAAGCTAAGCCAGGTATGCCTTTTGGAGAAGGCGTAAATAAAGCTTTAGAAGAAGCATTGAAATTAGCTCGTGAATTAGGTTTTGAAACAGAAAACGTCGATCATATGGTGGGTATTGCCAAATATGGTCAAGGAGAAGACTATATTGGCATTATGGGACATTTAGATGTTGTACCTGTAGGAGAAGGATGGAATCATCCTCCGTTCTCAGCTTATGAAGATGAAAATGGCAGAATCTTTGCCCGCGGCATTTTAGATAATAAAGGGCCGACTTTATCTTGTTTATACGCATTATATGCCATAAAGGAATTGAAAATTCAGTTAAAGCGTCCTGTTTATATTTTGTTTGGAACCAATGAAGAAACGGGATTTGAAGATTTAACACATTTCCTTGAAGTCAGAAAACCACCTATTATGGGCTGGACACCCGATTGTAAATATCCGGTTGTATATGCGGAAAGAGGAAGAAGTACCTATCGTGTGAGTACGGCTGTTAAAAATAAAACTGTATTCAACCAATTTATTAATGAATATATTTTATCAGATAATGGATTTGGAAATAAATTGGGACTAAACATGGAGGATCCTGAATTTGGTAAAATGCAGATGAGCAATAAAAAGCTGGTGGATTTAGAAGGAAAACTTGGCTTTGACTTCTCTTTTAGCTATCCTGCAAGTATTAGTAATGATACAATAGAAGTGACAATCAAATCTAAATTAAGCAAAGGACTACAAGTAGAATGTATACATAATTATGATCCTGTTTATTTTGATAAAAATGGATTCTTATGTCAAACATTAAAGGCGACTTATGAAAAGGTAACAGGCATGGATGGGACGCCAGTTACAACTACGGGTGGAACTTATGCGAAGATCATGCCAAATATAGTTCCTTTTGGACCTAGTTTTCCTGGACAAAAGGGCATTGGGCACAATCCGAATGAATGGATGGATCGTAGTGATTTGATTTTAAATGCGAAAATATACGCATTAAGTATAGTGAGGTTGGCTAATGGAGAGAATGATTGAAGTATGTGCAGGTAGTTATCAAGATTGTATAGCTGCATATCAGGGTAGTGCAAAAAGGGTTGAATTAAATAGTGCGTTAAGTGTTGGTGGCTTAACGCCAAGTGTCGCGAGTCTAGTTCGTGTAAAAAAAGAAACAGACTTAACTGTAATTTGTATGGTACGTGTGCGTGCTGCTGGTTTCTGTTATGAAAAAGAAGATGTAGAAATTATGTTTGAAGATGCCAAGATTCTTTTGGATCATGGTGCTGATGGAATTGCGTTTGGTTTCTTAAATGAGGATGGCACAATTTGTGAAGAGGACACAAAAAGAATGATCGACTTAATTCATTCGTACAATAAGGAAGCTGTATTCCACAGAGCTTTTGATGTTACGCCAGATGCATTTGAAGCCATTGAAACATTGATTGATTTAGGGGCGGATCGCGTACTTACAAGTGGACAAAAAGCAAAAGCTATGGAAGGTATTGATTTAATTAAAGTATTGAATAATCAATATGGTGATAAGATTCAGATTCTTCCTGGCAGTGGAATGAATGCAGAAAACGCAAAAATGATGATGAATTATACAGGTGTATATCAGGTGCATTCGTCTTGTAAGAGCTATAAGGCAGATGCGACAACAACAAAAAATGGCGTTTCTTATAGTTACTTGGCTAGTCCACATGAAAATGACTATGATGTAGTGGATGTAGAGTTGGTAAAAAAATTAGTTGATAGTATAAAGTAAGGCGGTTTTCCCGTCTTTTCTTGTACAAAGTTGTAAGGAATGATATAACTTACTAAGTTATAACTAAGTAAGTCATAACTTAGTAAACGGAGATCTTATATGTTTGTTGGTAGAGAAAGTGAATTAATAAAATTAGAAAAAATGTATTCAACGAATGAATTTCAGTTTGCGGTAATCTATGGTCGTCGAAGAGTTGGAAAAACAACTTTGATTCGTGAATTTTTGAAAAATAAAGGGATTATTTCGGAATTGATGGATGACAATACATCCCATAGCAAAAGCCTCTAATTAAGTTCAGAACTATTGATTTTACCTAAGATGAATTGTTTTTGCATTTGTGATAATTATTTTTTATATCACAATTAAATAATGCTATAATCTAAAAAGGAAAGCACTACAACAATAGAGATAAGAGTAAAAATTCTTGCAATTATCACAATTTGTGGTATATTATAGGTGTATCGATAGATATGGAAACAAATGACCTTTACGGTGTGGTCCAAGTATCGCCGTTTGAGACAAAAGACCTTTACGGTGTGGTCCAAGTATCACCGTTTGAGACAAATGACCTTTACGGTGTGGTCCAAGTATCACCGTTATGGAGGCTTCATAGCCTCCCTTTATTTATTCGGGGTGAGGTATTGTATTAAATGATTAAAAATGCAATGTATTTTGGAAAAAGAGATTTATATAATTTAATAAAACGAGTCGGTGGAGAATGGAACGATACAAAAGATAGACCAATTTTTTGTTGTATAGAATCCTTGGAACATAAAGGATTGTATTGGGCTATTCCAGTAGGTAATTATAACCATAGGGACGCTTCTGCTAAAAGAAGAATTAATAATTTTATTAATTTGCCACCAGAGAATATAGCTTCTTGCTATTATCATATAGGACAAACCACAATTAAAAGTATATTCTTTATATCTGATGTTATTCCAGTTATTGATAAGTATATAGAAAGAGGATATATAAATAACTATACTGCTTCCATTCATATTGTAAAAAATAAAACACTAATAAGCGAGTTAGAGAATAAATTAAAAAGGATTCTTGCATACGAAAACAGCAATCCTAATTTTTTTAGGCAACATATAACCGATGTTAAAAATGAATTATTAAAAGAGTTAATTTAACATGTTTATGTAGACTAAATATAATAATCCAAGAAATTTACAAAAACAAATAACAGATTTCACCCTAAAAGTGTTTAAAGGCTATCACTTTCTAAAAGTAAAAATCCCTATGACTTTTAAAGGTTGATTTATCCTTGGTATCTAGTTTTATATATTCAATTAATTAGGCAGGACTAATAATCCTGCTTTTTCTTGTTCTTAGAACCTTTAGGTCTTCCTTGTTTCCTTTTGGTTGTGGTAATCCCTTTAATGACATTGGTAAATTCTACTATAGAACCATAATTTTGAATATATACTTCTCTGAAGATGATATCTTGAACATTTGGTAGCGAACATATAGCTTTTACTTTTTGTCTTTTATGAGCACCTTTAACATATAAACTGTTTTCTTTAATAAGCTCGTTTAATCTTTTGGCGCCGAGATTGTTGAAAAAATGATATTTATTGAAGATATACATCGATGTTTCATCATTTCCCTCAAATTCAGATTTATCTTTATCATCTTTTGATAAATTAATAACTTTTCTTGCTTCTCTAATCATGTCTTGCGATTTCTTAATAGTTTTCTTAGATGGACGTCTTAAATTAAGCTCTTTATTTAAAATATCTTTTTCTTTGGGATTGTCTTTATATTTAAGGGTATGTCTAATCATTTCACATAAAATCTTGGTTGCATCTAAACGAGCAAAATTTTTAATTTTATGATTAGTTTTATAATTTTGAAGATACACAAAAGTGCCTATATAGTCTTGTAAATAATCACTGCTTACACCAGTAGTATTCTTAACTAAATATTTATCTAACATTGAATGAAAAGCATTAACTCCATTAATACCAAGTTTAAATTTATATCTAATAACATTAAATTCATCGAATGAAATAGGTTTCTTACTATTTTCAATATGTGGATAACGTTTTTCTTTATACATTTGGCGATTTATAGCTTCATCTTTCGCATATTCTTGCTTTGTAAGTTTATGGTATAAATTATCAGTATCAATATAACCACGAGCCTTTCTTTCAGCTCAATAAGTTGATGGTTCAACATAATGCGTGTATCCATTTTTATCACACCAATTCGAATAGACGCTAAACATATCCGTACAAATATAAGAAACATCGCCAATGTAATTATTTATGCTTTCTAATTCATTAATATTCATTGGGCCTAAACATATGCATTTTGCCCATTACTAACATATTTGGACGAACTACAATGAGGACAGTTTAAAGTAATGTTATGTTCTTTAAAATTATTTTCTATGGATGCGGATATAACAGTATTCAATTGCTTAGGTAGTGACTTTCTTTTTCTTAGACCATCAATTATTTCTTGGTCTGTATATTTGCTGAAATCTGGCATTTACAGCGCCTCCTGTAATAAAAAATAAGCAACGAAATGAACTAAAACAATTCATCTTTGCTTATATTTTACTACATTATTGATTTTTGTCCTATAAACAAAGGATTATTTCATCACTCATATTCCGAAATAATCCAAATAAAGAGAGTTTATTGTACGTTTCGTTGGAAGGGACACAAAAAGAAAATTTAATTGGATTGTCACGAGTGGTTTCGAAGAATGATTCAATCGTATACGATTCATTTGAAAGCTTATTTAATGCGATTGATAAAATGTTAGAAACAAATCAAAAAATAGTTCTTGCGATTGATGAATATCCATATTTAGCCGAAAGCTATCCGCCTATTTCTTCTATTATTCAAAAGCATATTGATTTATGCTGGAAAGATAAAAATATGTTTTTAATTCTGTGTGGTTCAAGTATGAGTTTCATGGAAAATCAAGTGTTGGGATATAAAAGCCCACTATATGGTCGAAGAAGTGCACAATTTAAAATTACACCTTTCACATATTTAGAAACGCAAAAAATGCTTGTGAATTATGATAAAGAAAGTCAGGCAATCGCATATGGCATAACAGGAGGAATTCCTGAATATCTTTCAAAAATAGATACAAACAAATCTTTAGATGAGAATATATTAGATTTGTTTTTTGATGAAAATGGAACTTTTTTTGAAGAAGCAACTAATCTTTTAAAACAAGAAATGCGAAATCCCGCAAGCTATAATAGTATACTTGGCGCCATTGCTTCGGGGGCTAGTCGTTTAAATGAAATCGCAAATAAAGTGGGTCTAGATACGTCTGCTTGCAGTAGTTTATTGAAGTCTTTGATTGAATTAAACATAGTCGAAAAAATATATCCTGTTACTGAAAAAGAATCAAGTCGAAAAACAATATATGAAATAAAAGATACAATGTTTTTGTTTTGGTACAAATTTGTAAGACCAAATTATTCAAATATACAAATGGGTTTGGGCCATATTATATATGGTCAATACGTTAAACCAAAAATATCGGATTATATGGGGTATGTTTTTGAAAAAATGTGTACAGAATATATATATCAAGAACAAGTTTTCCTGACATTACCGTTTATTCCGGAAAAGATTGGCAAGTGGTGGGGGAATGACCCATTAAAAAAAGAAGAAGCAGAAATTGATATAGTAGCCATAAATTCAGATTCGTGCTTAATGTGTGAATGTAAGTGGAGAAATAAAGAATTAGATAGTCGAGTTTTAACTGTTTTAAATAGCCGAAAAGATATTTTTAAATATAAAAATAAGAGTTTAATGGCATTTTCTAATTCTGGCTTTACAGAAGATGCGATAGAATACGCAAAAAATAATGATATTCGATTAGTTTCGTTTGAAATGATGTAGATGTGCTACAATAGACGTATTAATGGAGGTTGTTTACTCATGAAGCGTAATGAACAAAAAATAGAAAACACTTGGAGAACAGAAGATATATTTAAAGATGAAGCAGCATTTCTAGCTTGTTTAGATACTTGTAAAGAATTAGGAAATGAGCTTTGTGCATGCGATGGAAAATTGGATGATGCATCCAACTTATTATCATTTTTAAAGGGATATGAAAAATTAACATGTCTATTAGATGATTGTTTAGGCTATTCTTCTTTGTTGTCAGATCAAGATACGGCAGATGCCCATCATCAAGAATTAAAAGGAAAAGCCAATGCATTAGCGGTTGAAGTTTTTACTAAGCTATCTTTTAGTGATGTACAAATCATGCAGATTGAAAATTTAGAGTCTTTTTATGCATCTGAACCCATCTTAGAAAGATATCGTGTATATCTAGAAGAAGTATGTCGTTTAAAAGAACACGTATTATCTCAAACAGAAGAAAAATTAATGGCATCCAGTTCATTGATGCAAGACACACCTTATTCGATTTTTGGAATGTTGAACAATGCGGATTTAAAATTTGAAGATGCGATCGATTCAAAAGGAAATAAACACACTTTAACTACAGGTACATTTATCCATATGTTAGAGCAGGAAGATGAAGTGCTAAGAGAGAGTGCATATCGTAATTTTTATGCAGGCTATGGTTCTATGATCCATACTTTAGCTGCTTGTTTAAATGGACAGACAAATCAGTTGAAATTTAATAGTACAGCACGTAAATATGCATCGAGTTTAGAATGCGCAGTCGATGCGAATAATGTTTCACCAAAAGTGTATGAACAATTGATTGAAACGGTACATAAAAATATCCATGTTTTACATAAATATATGCGAGTTCGTAAAGAAGTTATGAAGAAAGATAAACTTCATATGTATGATCTATATGTACCTATGGTCAATGAATGTAACGTTCCTGTATCTTTTGAACAGGCCAAAGAAGATATCTTACATTCCGTTCAATTGTATGGAACAGAATATGCCAATGTTTATGAAAGAGGATTAAATTCGCGTTGGATCGATGTATATGAAAATGAAGGAAAGCGTTCAGGTGCCTATTCAAGTGGACAAAGAGTACATCCTTTTGTCTTGATGAACTTTGCAAATTCTTTAGATACAGAATTTACTTTAGCTCATGAAATGGGGCATGCGATGCATTCTTATATGTCTACAAAATATCAGGCTCCATTAGATCGTCATTATAAAATATTTGTAGCCGAAGTTGCCAGTACTTGTAATGAAGCTTTATTGATGGATTATTTGCGCAAACAAAACTCAGATCCTAAATTCCAGGCTTATTTGATAAATCACTTTATGGAACAATTTAGAACTACATTATTTAGACAGTGTATGTTTGCGGAATTTGAAAGGATCATCAATGAAAAAACAGCAAACAACGAAGTTTTGACAAGTGATACATTGAATCAAATCTATGCGGATTTAAATAAATTCTATTATGGAGAAGATGTGATTGTGGATGATGAAATTAGTATGGAATGGGCTCGTATTCCACATTTCTATATGAATTTCTATGTATACCAATATGCGACAGGATTTAGTGCAGCTATGGCTCTATCACAAAAATTGCTTCATGGAACACAAGCTGATATTGAAGCATACTTATCTTTCTTAAAGGGAGGATGTACAAAGTCTCCAGTCGAATTATTGCGTATGGCTGGGGTTGATATGGCAAGTCCAAAACCAATTGAAGATGCGATTGAATTATTTGATTCTTTAATTGATGAATTTGAGAGTATTATGAAGTAGAAAGTCGTTTGATTTTCTACTTTTAGTCATTTTAAAATTAGTAATAAATAAATGATAAAAAATGATACATTCATTTTCAGAAAATAGATGAAAATTATGGTATGATATTCATTGAGATAATATGAAGTGACCTCCTATTGTCAATACGTGGATTACGACTCATAATTGAATTGATTAAAAACACTTATGGTGTCGATGCCATAACACAATAGGAGGTCACTATGAAAAGTAT
>NZ_JACRWH010000020.1:0-30390 GCF_014306155.1 Holdemanella hominis
ACATTGGCTTCTCCACCACCATAAGTTGCACCAAATGTATCGGCTTGTACAAAGCGATAATATCCTTCTGGTGCTAAACGTAACATGATTTCTCCAAAAGTGACTACTTTTTGTTTCATATTAAATCTCCATTTTTAAATCTGGATTAATCAAATGGATTCCAAATCCAGCTATTTCTAAATCTAAATAAACAAAGTTGATTCGATTTGTCTTTTTATTACGTGTAATACTTTCTTCGACAAACTTCACACCTTGTTTAGAAAGGTGATACATTGCTTTTTCAGGATATGGAGTATAGATTCCGATGTGACCATTTTCTCCACGGCCTTTTTTATGTAAAACCTCAAATCCTACACCAGCAAAATTTGATTTTGGCTTTGTGTATTGTGTAAAGTGGAACAAAGAACATAATGTATCTGTCACTTGTTTTGATTCTTCAGGACTATTTGTGTTAATTCCAACATGAATTAACTGGAAGTCCAACAAACTTTTGATAGCTGCTTTTGATAAAGCTTCTATTCCATCCCAATCTTTTGCGACAACCAAATCATTTGGCAACATAAAGCTTCCGCCGATTGCTTCTACATTTGGCAATGAAAGATAATCATGCATATTCTTTGTGTTAATGCCACCTGTTGGCATAAAGTGAACGTTCGCATATGGAGCACTTAGATCTTTTAATTTCTTAGCGCCTCCACTTGATTCTGCTGGGAAGAACTTTAATTGTGTTAATCCCATTGAAAGAGCCATTTCAACTTCACTCGCTGTTGATACGCCTGGATACACTTCCACGTCATGATCCAAACACCATTGAACAACTTTCGTATTAAATCCAGGTGTAATAATAAATTTAGCTCCTGCTTCAACAGCTTCTTTTGCTTGTTCAACAGATAATACAGTTCCAGCACCGACTAACATATCTGGTAATTGTTCTGAAATAGTTTGGATTGCACTCGTTGCATGTTCGCTACGATATGTAACTTCAATAACATCGATTCCACCATTTAACAGTGCCTTAGCTAATGGGTATGCATCTTCTTTTTCTAGAATCTTAACAACAGGTACGATTCCTGTGTTGGAAATACGATTCATATACGATTCCATAGTTCCACCTTCCATTTTCTATACTTTGCGTGTGTCTAGTACGCGTTTACTTTTTAGTAAACCAGTTCACCTATAGTCTAGTATGGTAAACCGGTTTTGTCAACTTGAAAAGTGAAAATAATCTGTTTTTTTATTTTTTAATTTTTTCGTATATTTCGTATATATTATAGGTAAGCGCTTTCGGAGTTTGTTAATTTTTGAACAAAATGTGTTGACAATCCATTTTTGAGGTGCAATAATGGTGTTGTCTAGTAAACCAGTTTACTTTTTTGAGGAGGCTATGGAGATTATGGTACGTACAGTAAATATCGAACCATTTACTAAAGAACAAGAGTTTTTAGCAACACCCGCCCTTACAAAAGAAGAATTAACAAATGCGTTTGAAGAATGTTTAAAACAAGTTAATTTAAATATGGAATATTTCAAAGATCGATTCCCATATTCATGTACTAAAGGTTTAAAGTATCCAATCATCGACAACATCGAATGGACTGATGGATTCTGGACAGGTATGTTGTGGTTGGCATATGAATATACGAATGATAAGAAATATAAAGAATTAGCTGATCGAAATATCGAAAGCTTCTTGCACCGTGTTGAAAATCGAATTGAATTAGATCACCACGATCTTGGATTCTTATATTCGCTATCTTGCGTAAGTGGCTATAAGCTTACAAAAAATGAGCATGCAAAAAAAGCTGCATTGTTGGCGGCTGATAAATTGATGGAGCGTTGGCAAGAAAAAGGACAGTTCTTGCAGGCTTGGGGACCTAAAGACAGTCCTGAACATTATCGATTCATCATCGACTGCATGTTAAACATCCCATTATTATATTGGGCAAGTGAAGTTACTGGTGATAATCACTATGCGGATGCCGCAACAAAACACTTCACAACAAGTTGTAAATATGTAATTCGTGATGATGCGAGTGCATATCACACATTCTATATGGATCCAGTTACTGGAGGACCAAGTCATGGTGCTACACGTCAAGGATATTCAGATGATAGTTCTTGGGCTCGTGGACAGGCATGGGGTATTTATGGAATCCCATTAAATATTCGCTACACGAAAAACACAGAATACGTTGATCTATATAAAGGAATGGCAAACTATTTCTTAAATCGTTTACCAGAAGACAATATTTGTTACTGGGATTTAATTTTTACAGATGATCCAGAACAATCAAGAGATTCAAGTGCAGCTGCTATTGCCGTATGTGGAATGCTTGAAATGGATCAATGGCTCAAAGAAGAGGATCCAAGTAAAAAGGTGTATCAAAAAGCTTGTGACAACATCACTCGCTCATTGATTCAAAACTACACTAACAATGATCACAAACCAGGCGATCCAATCTTGTATCATGGCGTATATTCATGGCATAGCGGTAAAGGCGTAGATGAAGGAAACATCTGGGGCGATTACTACTATATGGAAGCATTAATGCGTCAAATCAAGCAATGGGATCCATACTGGTAAAAATAAGGAGGAGATAAAATGGCAACACCAAACATCGTTATGACACGTATCGATGAACGTTTAGTTCATGGTCAAGGTCAATTATGGGTAAAATCTTTAGGCGTTAACACAGTAATCGTTGCGAACGATCAAGCAAGCCAAGATGCAATGGCACAAACTTTAATGAAGACTGTAATTCCTAAGGAAGTCGCAATGCGTTTTTACTCAGTACAAAAAGTTATCGACATCATTCACAAGGCAAATCCTGCTCAAACAATCTTCTTAATTGTAAAAGATTGTAAAGATGCTTTACGCTTAGTTGAAGGTGGCGTTCCAATCAAACAAATCAACATTGGAAACATTCACAACTGTGAAGGTAAAGAAAAAGTAACTCGTTCTATTTTCTTGGGTACTGAAGACAAGGCTGCATTAAAAGAAATGATTGAAAAGTATAACGTTGAATTTAATACACAAACTACACCAAGTGGTTCTGATGGAAGTGTATTAGTAGATATTAAAAATTATTTATAGGAGATAAAAGAATATGCAAATTACATTGTTACAGGCCGTAATCATCGGTCTATGGACAGCATTCTGCTACTCAGGGATGTTGTGGGGTATTTTTACGAACCGTGCTTTAGTATTAAGCTTCGGTGTTGGTATTGTATGTGGTGATCTTAAGACAGCATTGCAATGTGGAGCAATCGCTGAATTAGCATTCATGGGATTCGGTGTTGGTGCCGGTGGAACTGTTCCTCCTAACCCAATCGGACCTGGTATCATTGGTACATTAATGGCAATCACTATGGATGGTGTTACACCAGAAAGTGCATTATCATTATCTATTCCTTTTGCAGTCGCAATTCAATTCTTACAAACAGCTATCTATACAGTTCGTGCAGGTGCACCAGAAAGTGCAAACAACGCATTGAAAAAACAAGACTTTGCAAAATTCCGTTTACACTCTAACTTAACAATCTTATTATTTGCCCTTGTTGGATTCTTATTAGGATTCTTAGGTGCATACAGCATGGATACATTAAGTAAATTAGTAGCATTAGTACCAGCTTGGTTATTAAAAGGATTAACAGTTGCTGGTGGTATGTTACCTGCTATCGGTTTTGCTATGATCATGAGCGTTATGTTAAAGAAGGAAGTTGTTCCATTCGCATTATTAGGATACTTCTTAGCCGCTTATTTAGGCGTACCAGTAATCGGCATTGCTATTGTCGGAACTGTATTCGCATTAAAACACTATAACGATGCTGGAAATGTCGCTGTCGCACAAGCTGCAACTGAGGAGGTAGAACACGATGACTGGATCTAAATTAACAAAGAAGGATTACACTAAGACTACATTACGTGCTTACTTCTTACAAAATGGTTTTAACTATAGTAACTATCAAGGTTTAGGATACGCTTTAGTAATGTATCCTGCATTCAAAAAATTGTATGGTGATAACCCAGCTAAATTGGCTGAAGAATTAGACAATAACTGTGAATTCTATAACACAAACCCTAACTTCTTACCATTTATCACTTCTATTCACTTGGCAATGGCAGAAAACGGAATGGAATACGATGAAATTCGTGGTATCAAGATGGCGTTGATGGGTCCTTTAGCAGGTATTGGTGACTCATTATCACAATTCTGTATTGCTCCATTATTCTCAACTATCTTTGCTTCTATGGCTATGGATGGTGTGGCAATTGCTCCATTATTATTCTTAATCTGCGAAAACGTTACATTATTGGCAATCAAACTTGTTATGGGTGGATATGGACGTCGTCTAGGAACAAGCATGATTGACAAATTATCTGAAAAAATGGGTGTTATTTCTGAAGCTGCAAGTATGATCGGTGTTACTGTTATCGCTGGTTTAGCTGCAACATTCGTTAAAATGAACGTCGCAATCACATTCTCTGCTGGTGCTATTGAAGAAGGTGTTAAACAATCTACAGTAGATATTCAGGCAATGTTAGATAAAGTTGCTCCTGCATTATTACCAGTATTATATACAGCATTAATGTATTACTTAATCAAGAAAAAAGGTGTTACTACTTATTGGTTAGTATTGATCACTGTTGTTATCGGTGTTGCATTAAGCTGCTTAGGAATCTTAGCCTAATACATAAAGGAAGCAAATTTGCTTCCTTTTCTTTTTAAGGAGAACTCTATGAATCTATCTTACATAAAAAAACAACTACAATTCTGGGCAGACAAGAAGGATGTACTGCACGTAAAAAAATTATTAACGAAAGAAGATCAAATTCTAGTAAAAAGAAAATCAGAAGAACTGATTCAAAACATCTTTACGTTTGATAAACCATGGGACATGGAACGTTGCCAAATTCCTTACAAGCTAGAAACATTAGATTGGAACATACAATTAAACGATGATGAAGAATGGTGCTTCATGCTCAATCGTATGGACTACCTAAACTATCTAGTTCTTTCTGATCATATTGAATATGCCAAAACACTCATTTTAAACTGGATAGAAGCCCATCCAACAATTCAACCAGAACCAAGCACAAGAACACTCGATACAGGCATTCGTTTAATGAACTTCTTTGAAGCCCTGCCTTATTTGTACACAAACAATTTATTAAGTGATGAAGAAATCACTACGATTGCCAAATCCATGTTGGATCAGTGTGCGTATTTAAAAGAGCATTACATTCCAAAATACATAACATCAAATTGGGGAAGCATTCAAACATGTGCTATGATCAGCATATTACCTATGATTGAAGAACAAAGTGATATCTATGCTTGGGCATTCAATGAATGGAAAAGACAAATCCAAGCACAAGTGTATCCAGATGGTATGCATTGGGAACAATCCACGATGTATCATATTGAAGTCTTAAATTACTGCATGAAAGCTATGTATTATTCAGAACAAGAATTGCCACAAATTCATGCTTTGGCTAGAGCCATCTTCTTACAGGCTACCCCTCATAAAGAAATTGAAACATTCGGGGATACAGATCGCAGTAATATTCAAGATGTCATGACACGTGCTAGCTTCTTGTTTAATGAACCCACATGGAAGTCAATCGCATTTCATACTTTTGACATGGAATCTTTATATACATTAGGAGCTAAAATTGCCAAGATCTATCTAGAAAGTCAAGCTATTGAATCCAACGAACTTCACTTTGATGGAAATGATAGCGGTATGTATACATCAAGGAGTTCTTGGAAAGAAGATGCTAACTTTACCATGTTTACTAACGGATCATTAGGCAGTGGACATGGACATAGTGATAACTTACATGTATCCATTTACTATAAGGGAAACCCTGTATGTATTGATACTGGACGTTTAACATATCGTGAAGATCATCCACTAAGAGTACACTTAAAATCTATGGCAAGTCATAATGGTGTGATTGTAGATGAACATTGCTCATGTGTACCTAAGGATAGTTGGGGATATGAAGATTTTGGTGTTCCATTAAAGAATTATGTCTATCATAAAGATGGCATTCACTACTATGAAGGTACACTATTAGGACATGATCCGTTACAAGTATGGACAAGAAAAGTGATTGTCCTTGATATAGGTGTATGGATGATTGTAGATGAAGTAAAAGAAGACGGTAACCATCATGCTGTTACACGGTTTCATTTAGATCCAGATGCTAGTGATTTAAAAGGTTTAAAGCTTGTATCCAACATTCCATACACAAAGCATATTGAGCCATGTTCCCTTCGTTATAATGAAGAATTAGAGCATGATGTTTTATATTTTGAACAAGATTTCACGGATCATTTCGAACAATGCATTTGTTTTGTGGATAAAGCGATTGAAACAAAAGATGATTTTGTTCTTCAAAACAACGATACAAAACTAGATAATACGATTGTACACACCAAAAAGTTTATACTTTCAGAAGATGAATCTTATAGTGTAGCCATATTCCATAAGGAAATCTATAAAGGAAAGAAAGTATTATTCTTAGATGGTGAACCATTCCATTGCAAAGTATTTGTCGTACATAAGAAAAAAGATAAAGTAAAAACATATATTGTTCGTGCCTAGTAAACGCGTTTGCTAGAAAATGTAATATTTGTTAAAATTAGAGTATTGAAAGGATCCGCTTTATGAAAGAAAAAATAACCATTCGTGATATAGCTGAACGCGCTGGAACATCTAAAACCACTGTCTCTTTTTTTCTAAATGGTAAGACGGACAAAATGTCAGAGGAAACCCAAGCAAGAATTGCTCAAGTCATCAAAGAGACAAACTATCGTCCAAGTATTGCAGCACGCTCTTTAAACGCAAAAGAAACACGTTTAATTGGCGTTATCATTGGAGATATCACTAACACGTTTGCCAATCAAATCGTTAAAGGAATCGATGATTTCGCAAGAGATAATCGTTACCAGTTGATTGTTGGAAACAGTAATTATAATTTTGAAAATGAAAAAGGATACGTCAATCGCATGTTGGCAATGGGAGTTGATGGTTTTATCATCCAGCCATCCAGTCATTTTGCCGAATTGATTCTAAAAATCAAACAAGAAAATAAAGACGTAGTATTTATTGATTCACAAGTTTCTATGGATAAAGAAAAATGGGTCAAGACAAACAACTATGAATCCATATTGAATGTAGGAACACACCTAATCAATGATGGATATGATGAATTCATAATGATTACGGCAGATCCTCATGTATTAAGTACACGTTTAGAGCGTACAACTGGTTTTTTACACGCTTTAGAAACAAAAGGAAAAACATGCAAAACTCACGTTGTAGCAGATGATGTAACAAGCGATGCATTACGTGATCTACTATATAATGAATTACGTTTTGGTGTTCGCACCATCATCTTTGTAGCCAACTGCTTCTTATTACCACGAGTTTATTTGGCATTAAAAGATTATCGTAACCTAATGCCAGATACAATTGGATTAATTGGCTTTGACAATACAGAATGGACTAACTTCTCTAGTCCAACCGTAACAACGATCGTACAGCCTGCCTATGATGAAGGCTATCAAGCTGCATCGATCTTAATTGATTCATTAAAAGGAGAAAACAAACAGATTCCAAATCAAATCTTAAAGTGTTCTGTGAACTGGAATGAATCAACCAAACAACATAATTAAAGATTTACAATGTTGCCCATATTTACTTATGGGTTTTTTTCTATCATCAAAAGTTAAATTCATATCTTAAATCTTTCATTAATTTTTATATTTTATCAGTTATAACTGATAAATTTTGACTTTCTACACTAAAGTTCAATTATAATTTCAATTAAAAATCTCAGCCCTTTTCTTGGACTGAGATCTTTTATTTTATCGCTTCTACCATTTCTTTAACATATTCCTCAACATACTTATGCGCATCTTTTCCATACTTTTCAACAATCTTCTCAATAGCTCCATCGGATTGATCAGCCATTTTTTTAGCTTGTTCTGGCGTTGAGATTCCAAAACCTACCGCAACAGGAACGTCTGCGACTTCTCGTACAAGATGTACCATAGCTGAAATATCTGTTGTAATCGTAGATTGAATACCTGTTACACCTGATACGCAATAAATAAAGCCACCTGCATCTTTGGCAATCGTTTGAATGCGTTGATGACTAGTTGGTACAATCATGCTGATCAAATCTAATTCATATTTCTTTAATACCACATCAAACTCTCCTTTTCCCTCATAAGGAACATCTGGAAGAATCAATCCGCTCATATTTCCTTCCACCATTTTATAACTAAGCACAACATTGGCATATGTCATAAATACCATAGGAATATTCGAGTCTTTACAAATTCTTTTAACCATCTTAAATATTTTATCGGTCGTTACACCATTGGATAATGCACGAATATTCGCATTTTAAATGACAGGACTCTATGCCGTTGGATCAGAGAAAGGAATTCCTAATTTCACCAAACTACATTCTACTTTATCAAGGGCATATACAATTTCTTCGGTTGTTTCAAGATCTGGATCGTCACTTTGTCACAAACACAATAAAGGCCCACCATTTGAGAATGCTTTTTCAATTTGTTTATTCATAAATTATTTGGTGATTTTGCGGTTCCCAATGTTTTAAACAACATTACAGAAATTAGCTTGGTTCGTGCAAGTATCCCTCAATATGGGGCATTGGAAACTTTTCCGTATGAAAAAGATGATATTGTAGCTGTGATTCCTAAGGGGCATCCTTTATCCAAGAAAACTACGCCTATTGAAATTGAAGAATTTCATGGCATCCCTTTAGCGATTTCTTTTGATATTTCAAATACAGTTTACACTGTGTTTGGTCAACATGCCGTTGCGTACAATGTTGCGATTATCACTTCCATTAACGAAACGGCAATCGAATGGGCACGTACATTTAACACAATCGCAATCATCCCTTTTTCTGATGCGGATACAAGACATACTATGGATATGGTTATTCGCCCTATTCATGATCCAGGTATGTATATTTCAAGTGTATTCTTGATTCGAAAGGATCGTGAATTATCTTATGCGGGTAAATTATTTTTAGAAGAAATTGGCGTTTTGTAGTAAATCATATTGACTTATCATTTATGTAATATATAATTAAATTAACGATAAACATTAATTATTTAATGTTAGGAGGTAATATCATGAATGATAAGTCTAAAGCTTTATTAAAGAAAATGTGTTTTATTTTAGAAATCATTCGAGGGACTTGTTTAATTTTTGTTGTGTTGTCAATTGGACTAAGCTTATTTTATGCCTTCAACAAGGATGTATATAATACGCTATTTGGAAGTATAAGAATTGACTATCTTCAATTGATCTTTAATGATGATTTGGCATTAAATAAAGATAAAATGTCCATGTGGTTACCATTGATTTTTTTAATCACCGCTATATTTGTATTTATTATATATAAAGCTGTACAAACAATTGAATCCATTTGTACGATTACGATGGATCATACTCCATTTGATGTTCGTGTTGCCAATCACATCAAAAACCTTGCCAAATATATTCTTGTAGGTGGTATTGTCTTTAATATTCTTGAAGTATGTCGTATTATGCAATTTAAACAAACCATCAACTTCGATCTACTTTTCAACACTAAATATGTTACACAAATCAATTTTGATATTCGTCTTCACTTAAGCTTCCTCGTTTTTGCAGCTCTAATCTATTTGTTATCTTATATATTTAGATATGGACAAGAACTACAACAATTGAGTGATGAGACGTTATAATTATGGGTAAGATCATATTGCGATTAGATCGTGTCATGGCCGATCGAAAAATGAGTTTAAAAGAATTATCTGAGAAAGTTGGAGTAAGTAACGTTAACTTATCAAAGATGAAAACGGGTAAGATTTCCGCAATTCGCTTTTCCACTTTAGAAGCCATTTGTGAAGCATTAAATTGTCAACCTGGTGATATATTGGAGTATGTAAAGGACGATGAAAAGAGCTAGTTGCTAGCTCTTTTTATATACATTTATCATTTGTTCTTGACGAGTAGATCCATTAAAACAGTTATTCTGTTCATAACTATTTTTAGCTTATATCGTTTTTATATGCGCCTAAAATGTTATAATTAAGTGGCATATGTAACTCAATACTAAATCAGCAAGTTGGGATTCTTAATTGATGATAAAAAGCAGAATCTTATTTTTTCACGCACACGAAAGGAGTAATCATGTCTTTAATTACAAACGATAAAAAACAACTATCAACAATAAATACCGAAGATACATATAAAGAAATTCGATGTTTCATCATTAGTGCTAAACAAGAAATATACAAATCTGTTAATTCAGCAATGGTTGAAGCGTACTGGAACATAGGAAAGAAAATCTATGAGGTCTGTGGTGAAAATGACCGTGCAGAATATGGAAAACAAGTATTAAAAAATATTTCCAAAGCTCTTACAAAAGAATTCGGTCAAGGATTCAGTGTTCAGAATTTGAGAAATATGAGACAGTTTTACATGAAATTTTAAAAGTGCTACACACTGTGTAGCGAATTGAGTTGGTCACATTATCGTCTATTAATGCCCATTAACGATGAAAAGGCAAGACAATTTTATATAGATGAATGTGTAAAATCAGCTTGGAGTGTTAGACAACTAGAAAGACAAATTAACACTATGTATTACCAGAGAATTTTAGCAAGTAAGAATAAAGAGTCTATCAGAAATGAAATCCAAACAACAGAACCTAAACCGGAATATGAAAAATTCATTAAAGATCCTTATGTAATGGAGTTTTTACAAATTCAACCTGATACACATGTGTATGAAGAAGATTTAGAACAAGCATTAATTGATCATCTTCAGAAATTCTTACTAGAACTTGGCAGAGGTTTCTCATTTGTTGCGCGCCAAAAAAGATTCACTTTGGACGGCAAGATTTCTTTATTGATCTTGTATTTTACAATTACATCTTAAAGTGCTTTGTACTTATCGACTTAAAAATGGGTAAATTAACCCATCAAGATCTTGGCCAAATGCAAATGTACGTGTGAGTATTCCGCTATCTGAAGTCCATGCAATATGCTACAGAAGTCCACATAATCCGTTAAAGAAGTCCATCTTTTTTAAATCTTAATACGTAATACAAGTCCACTAAAAAACACGGTCAAATTAAATCAACCGTGTTTTTTTGTTATTTCTTATTTTTTAATTTAGAGTATGTTTCTCTTAATGATTTTCCATGTAATGTAATCAAATAAGATGAATTTATTATCCTATCTAATATCGCATCCGCTATAGGTCCTCCATTTAACAATTGATGCCAACCATCAAATGAATATTGACTACAGAATATTGTTGATTTCTTATTACACCTTATTTCCATCAATTCAAGTAGATCGCTTCTTTCTGATTCACTTGTCGATTTTAATAAGAATTCATCTAGTATCATTAAATCATACTTTCCTAGTTTTTTTAGATATTCATTATATTTTCCTTGAATCCTCATTTCTTCAAATTTTGAGAATAGTTCTGGTAATCGAATATATAAAACTGTTTTTCTATCTCTACAGGCATGGATCCCCAAAGCGTTTGATAACCATGTTTTACCATAGCCGGATGCTCCTACAAAAATTACATTCAAACCGTTGTTTATATAATTGTTTGTAGACAATTCCTCCATTTGCGAGCGATCGAGTTTTCTGTCTGGATTATAATTAATTGATTCCATACTAGCTATAGAATCATAAAAATGTGCATTCTTGATAAATCTTTCTATTGTATGATTTACTCGACTATCATATTCCATTTATCATTTTTATACCCTCTACGGCCGTTTTTATAAAGCTTTTACATGGTTGGTTGCTTTTTAATTCTTCAGATATTACATCAAGATTACAATTTAATTGTTCTTCATCATCTGAAGTTAATTGTTCTTTTTGAGATATCTTCTTAACATTTAGAATCAATTTATTCAATTCATTTGGATCAAAAGAGATATTGTTATAAGCTGTAAGTGTTGAATTGTCATTTGCAATATTTACTTGACCATTCTTTACTGTGATATTAAATGTATTTTTTTCATCTACTCCCATGTCTATTCCTATTTTGGTTAAGTACCCTTCAATATGTCTGATTAGCACATATACCACTCGGTCATTAAAACCTTTTACCATATCTTGATATTTAGTAGAACCAGAATATCCCATTGCTATACGATCGCAAATATCAATATCATTATCATTAATAAAATTTAAATATGCGAAAACATTACACACTTCTTCATGAACAGTTTCACCTAGAGTAAATGTTAAATTGCCGTAAGAGTTTTGTATTTGTGAAAACTCCTCTTCTAGATTAAATTCACAATTTCCACAGTCTTTAATAAATTCATTAATTATTTCCGTATTAGAAATAAACATCAAAAACTTTTTTAATATAGAATTATAATCATGAAAGTCTGCTTGCATTAATCGATTGGATATGCTGTTAAAATCATACATAATTTTTCGTAAATCTTTTTTATTCAAATTCATAATTTTTCACCCCACAACATGGACAATAACAACCTGTCATCTTTAACAATGGTTTAATTTTTGCTGAATGATGACAACATGGAAAAGTAACCTCTTCTAAAGCTTGAATTCCAGAATGAAGAGGATTCTCATATTCATGTTTCAACTTTTTACCAGCTTTGAATTGCAAATTACTGTTATGTCGGCTTTTTCTTTCTAAGTCTTTAAACATATTGTTGACTAAATCCATTGCATAATTATCTGCCATAGTTAAAGCAAGTTGTATGACATCATCTGTAAGATAGGTTTCACTTTCTAAACCACACGCTGGACATACTATACGCAAAATATCATCATTCTCACAATCTTCTGCCGTTAATTTAAAATATTCACCACAATGTCCACATTGAAGTAAAATATATCCATCATCATCTGCAGGAATAGAAAATTCTAATGTTATAGGATCCATTACTAATCACCTCCGATTCTAGCCAAATCAAAAATTTTTACAATTAGATTTGAAAAAGCTTAGTCAATGGCACAACATATAACTCTTCGTGATACCATAAATTATTTTCCATCACGTAAGTTTTTCTAACATAATATCCTTGTTTCACATCTTTAAAACACATAGTTAGCCTAATACCTTCTTCAATTATTTCGTCTTCTTTTTTTATAGGAAAGACTGGTCCGATAAAAAGTTCGTGTTTTTTTCCATCCATCCATATATCAATTCTATCTGGTAGTTTTCCATCCCTTGTTAAATATCCATCAGAATATATTACAGCTCCTCTAAGGGTTGTAATATAAAACTTAATATCATCTAAAATATTGGCGTGTACTCCTTCATAGCTTAGAATAAATTCTGCATATAATTTTTTAAATAATTCCATTTAGTCAAATCAATAAGTTACTAATACAATTTAATTTTTGATTTTAGTAAGCTGAAAAGCCGAGTAATTATGCATTTTAGCTAACAATAACTGTATGTTGACTTACTAAATATCTTACTAAACAAAATTTAATTTTTGATTTTAGTAAGATGAAAAAGTCTGGTATTTGTGTATTCAAATTTCCATCTGTGTGATTTATTATGCTAAATTTTATTATTTACTAATATCCAAGTTGAATTTATGGAATTTTTGTTTAAACATTGGACGATTCCTTTTCTTTTTAATGAATATAACAAATTTCGAATTTTATTTTCTTTTTGTTTTTCATTAAGATTATCTGGTAATTTATCTATTAAAAGAATTCTGAAATTTTCCCTTGTTCCAGACTCATATTCTTGGAGGTATTTAACAATTAAATTCCGATAATATTCATCATCAAACCCTTTATTTTTTACGTATTGTTCTTTCTTTTCTAAAGTCTTTGCGATATCAGCAGAAAGATAGATATTCGGCATTCTTCCTTCAATAATCTGTAATTTTCTTAAATATTTAACTTGTTCATTTGTTATTGTATGATGCTTTTGGACTTGATCGATTAAAAAGACAGTTTGAATATCAAATTCCGAATGTTCAAATAATAGTTTCGTATAGTTTTCATCCAATACTTTACCATATACAGTAACTCCAACTTGATTACCTACCGACAAATTGTAATCAGGCATAGGGAAATATTTTTCTTGTTGGATCTTATATACTTTACGTATTCCCATAGATTGTGTATCAATCATATTGAATTTCATCATTGTTTCAGCTAACAACTGATTTCGATAAAATGGAGGTGTGTAATTTTTTTGGAGAGCCACTTCAATACTGCCAGGTAGAAAAGAACCAGGATTTCTTAAGGTGATTTCATCCTCTTCTTCATCCACATTAATTCTTCCTCCTAATGCATAGTTAGAATGAGCAATACAATTATTCATAAGTTCTCTTAATAGCCACATGTCATATTGTTTCGTTTCTAAAGGAAACAAGGTTAATTGATTCGGCATATACCGATATGTTAAATTGCGAATTCGAGAAAAAATACGATCACTCAATGTAATAAATGGAATTTTGAAGATTTCATAATCTTTAATGTTACTTTTAGAATCATATAGTCTCCATGCTGCTTCAGGCGTGTAATCAAATAAGTAATCATAATCTTCATTCCCTAGTAACAGCATACAAGCATTTGTAATATGACCATTCTGTATAAGTTTCATTTTCGTCAGAAATTCTTCATCACTCATAGAATCAATTTCTTGAGAAATATGTGGCTTTTGCATCTTCTCCTTATAGTTGTTTCTAGCTAAGCTAATTGCATCTTTATTTAGATGCTGAATTGTTGCACCCTTTACAAACAATTTTGACCAATCTCGATTACTCTGTTGACGAATACGATCCATTTTTTCTAATGATAGTGGAACTAGAGAATCTCCTTCCCTAGCATAATATTGGTCTTTCCAACCCGTAGGAATACCCGCTGTTGCAGCAGGTATCTGAAACATAATTATTCTTTTACCTTCTTTTTCAACTTCATAAATTTCAACAAATGAAATCCCACCCGTTGTTTGCAATGAAATTTCATGTTTTAACGTATCAAGACCTTTTTTCTCTCTGTAATTGGTTCCAACAATCTTTTTACCTTTTTCTTTAATACCAAAAATCAACCATCCGCATTGTACATTTCTCAAATTTGCTTCATTAGAAAGAGCAGAAAAATATCTACCAATTTTATCTTTATCATAATCATTATTGGCTTCTTTAAACTCAACTGTCTCATCCTCCCAATTGGAAATCAAAGCATCTAATTTTATTAATAATTCATTATCTGTATTCATTTCTTCACCTCTTTCATTCAGAATGGTCTATCCAATTATACATTTTACATTTTAAATTCTAGATTTAATATATTTCTTTAAAACTAACCTGTGATGGATAAAGCTGCGATGGCTACACCAGTAAGATGTATATCGAAATGCTTTTGCTCCTGAAGCTAATTTTTTTATCTTAGCCAACAATTTCTGGAACTTAGCATAATTCGCTTTTACACCATCATCCAAATCCATTGGTTCCATCTTATCGCCCCAATGATGAACAACTTCTTCATACTTATTCAATTCTAATAATTGTTCATTAATCTTCTTCAATTGTTTAGATAATTTAACCCTTTCACTTGTGCTAGAAGCTTCATCAATTTGACTCTGTAACAATTCTACCTCTTCTTCTGTACGATACAATTTACTTTCACACACACGTGTTCTAGAAGTACCACAATTACCATCTGAAAATCGTATTGTACAAAATCCACCAGCATTACGAATAACAGTAGCTTTCTTGATAAAGACAGAAGAGGGAATAAAGTAAACAACATCTCCTTCATTAAATTTTTTTAATGTATTAACTTCCTTTAAGTTTATAAATCTACCATATTCTCAATTAATTTGTTATTAATTGTTATGATATTAGATGAATCAAATTTATAGGTAAATATTGATGCAATAATAATCTGATTTGCAGAAAAATCTCTTTTTAAAATATCCATCATTAATTGTACATTACTTTGATCAACTTCCTTACCACTCGGTGAATCCAAAATGATTGGTAATTTTATTTTCAGTGCTTTTTCTACTTCCAAAATATATGCTAATTTGAAAGCAAAGACTGTTTTATGTAAAACCGCACCAGATAGCTCTTTTAAATTAGACGTAAATAGATATGTAAAGTCAATTTTCTTATCATCGTTTACTTTTAATTCTGTGAGATATTTATTAACATTCGTATAGAGAGAATCAATTACCTCAGTATTTGATCTTGTTTTATTTGATATTTCTTTTCTGATATTTTTCAATTCTTTTTCTAATCTCTTTATTTCACTTTGTATAGATGGTGCACTAAGTTGTAATGTTGATATTTTTCGATCGAAGGATTGTGTTAACGTTTCTGATTCCAGAAAAGCGACTTGTTCTTCATCATATTTTCTTTGAAATTCCAACTTTTCTATTTCATTAAGAAGGGTGCTCAATTCCGCAACTAACATTTTATGTTTTGAAACAAGATAGTTAGTATTATCATCAAATCCAACAATATTATCTGATGTTACAGGAATAGTATCACCATTGGGGGCTTTTATTAATATTTTCATTTCTTCAATATATTTTTTAAATTGTTTATTTTTCTTTATTGTGTTAGATACTCGATTTATTTCTTTTTTTAATATATTTTTTTGTATTGTTAATTCTTGAATATTTGTTTCTAATCTTTCATCGTAATCTTCAGAAAATAATACTCCTGCTTCAGTTTCAATAGATTTTTGATATTGAGAAACACTAAACATTTGCTTGTACTTATTTAACTCTCTTGCTAATTGGCTTTCTTTTGCAATTAATGAATCACAATCTATATTAGATAATCCTCTAATTAAATCTTCAATATTAAATCTAAGACTACCTATAACTATCCCACGATTAAGCAAAGTCCACCCCTTTTCTTGGTCTACGTAAATCGTACCTAAAATATTATCTAGTAAATTATTATTGTCTGTATGGTAAATTATAGAATGTAATTTGTTAAGTTCACTAGGAAGAATGTATGTATATTCTTCCCCATTAATATTTGCACTTATAGAATTTTTTGAAGATCTATTTAACGTAATATCACCTAAGTATTCAGTATTTATAATAGTTTCAACTTCACATAACTCAAATTTAATATTTTTTGTATTTGGTATATTATAACCAAGCGAATATAATAAAAAACGTAATAATGTAGTTTTCCCACAACTATTTTTTTTGCTAAATATCAAATTGATTCCATCTTGAAATTTTATTTTACGATTAAAAAAACCTTCAGTAATATTTATAGATTTAATAATCATAAATTCACCCCGTTCTTAATTCTATCAATTTCATATCTTCGTTTTAAAATGCTATATATTATTGCTTGTGTCAAACCTTTTGAAGTATCAGCATCCATATTATCATTGGTAAAAATAGAAACATAATTTTTCCATTGATTCTTTAAAAAATAACCCATTTTTTTCTTTATTCCTTTTTCAGAATTAGGAACTTTGTAAATATTAAAGTCATAAACAATCTTTGTAAAAATTTCCACTTGTTCACAGCATGTATCTATAAATGATTTATACTGTCTTACAATTTCATCATAATCAACTTCCTCGCAGATTTCTTCAAAATCATTTCCAATCTTTTCGAGATCGGTAGTAACAACAATAATTGGCCATATTAAATCCTTTTTCGATAAAACAATAGAAACATCTTTTTTTTGAACCATTTGTAAATATATTATCTTTCCATATTTTGAATAATTGTTTCCCTAATCCAGGATCTTTTAATTTTAATTCACCAATAAAATCATTAATTTTTTGTGTAACTACCTTATACCGTTCATTTTCATCATCTGTTTCAAATGGAAGTATCTGAATAGAAAATTGATTTAAATCTAATGGACAAGGAACATTATTTAAATAACTATTTATTATTTTCTTTGAACTATCTGGCAAACTGCCATAACTTCTATGAGCATCACCATAAAAAATACTTTTTGAATTCTCTTCATTTAAAGGATTAGGGGAATTAGTGATTAAGATCAATTTGTTCGTTTTTATTTTTTCACTACCTTCAGATAACGAGTGCAAAGCTTTTTCTAAATTTTTCCGCACGTTTCGAAAATCAGTACTACTTTTTTCAACTGCTTTTGCTTGTGCCAATATATGGTGATTATTGTTCAAAGTTATGTCTATATCTTCATAATTACTTTCAAGACGAACACAATTAAGCTCAGATATATTTTCTAATAATAAAATGATTGCTGCATTGACTTGAAAATCAAACCCAAATAGGACAGCACTAGCTCTTCTATTAGCCGTCATAAAACTATATCCTTTGAAATGTTCAAAAAAATGAAATCACGTTTAGAATCATAAGGCCTTATTTGTATTCCTGTTTGAGTTTGATAAGATATATTATCAATAAAATATCCTTGACCATATACAATAAAAGTTAAATAGTCTTCAACAATTGCAATATCAACACCATTCTTTGAATCTATATAATTAATCATCTCATCACAATTATGTAAATTACACGATTTAATAATTGGTTCTTTATCTTTGTTAGCTTCATCAAAATATTTTATAATTGCAGCACAATCATAATTTGGATAATTTGAAAGCTTTGATAAAAGATCTTGATTTTCTTGATTGTGCTTTTCTTCTTCAAGCTCATTGCAATCAAGAATACTTTTTGTATTCAATAAACGCATTAATTATCAGCCCCCTCGTCTGTTTGTTCTTTTATTCTTTCCTCTATTACAGTACACAAATTGTTAATTATGTCAGTATCAATAGTTTTATAATTTCTTAGCAAATAATTAAAATCTATTCCGAATGCATATACCTTTTCATAATCTTTTTGTTGATCACCATCACGCCAGTCGGTATAAGCTTGTCCGAAATAAGCAAGATTTCCATCATTGTACTTTAAAGTATTAGGATCTTCTACAAATATTTCTAGCTTTTTATTGTACGGCAATATAAAAGCATTTCTAACTTTAGTATCATGTAATTTATGATTATGATAAGCATGATCTCCATATGTAATTTGCTTTTGAATTGATTGTGTTTCTGGTAAATCCTTTACATCATGTGTAACACCATACTGATACATCTTTGCATCTAATATATAAGTCGCACCATTTCGCTTTAATATGGTATCTGGCCTTAATTCTGATGCTTTTTTTGCTTTCTGATTATTCAATTGCCAATAACCGTTTGGATTATATTTTTTCTTTTCATTTTCCTTTAGACCATCAAATAGTTTATCTATCATAGTTTCAAAAACATAATAATAGTTTTCAATTCCATAGGAATATGCATTAGAGATTAAATTATTACCATCCGAATTATTTAATATTTTTAAAAGATGATTATATCTTAATTTTTTAATATCATCGAATGTTTGATTTAACCCTTTTTTAATTGAATTAATCATTTCATTCACTGAAAATAACTGTTGGATTTCAACATAGAAATTATAATTAAATATCCATCCGATTCTTTCAAGACTTTGTTTTAAACATAGTTTGTATGTTTGTGCCACAATATCATTTGAAGCAGTCATTTTTGAAGTAATTAATTTATCATAAATAATATTACCATCCGAATAAATAGGAACTTGTTTTAAAATTTTTTTCCATTCGATTTTTCCACTATTCGACTTTGAATATACTTTTTCACGATTATAATAGAATCCATTTTCAAGATAATCATGAATAATCCATAAATATGAATCAATAGGCCAAACTTCATTATTTACTTTTTTACCTGTTTTTACAGACTCTTTTTCTGATGATTTTGCAATAGATAAAGATTTCAAAAATAATAATAGGTCTTGTTTTCTATTTTCGTCTTGACGAAATACTTGTGGAACAAATAGATTTACAGAGTTATTTTCGAACTTAATTCCAACAAAATCATTTGATTTTTCTACTGGAATAACATTAATTTGTTTAATCATCGCTATCATCTGCTTTTGTTACAAATCCAAGCATTTGTTCAGTTATTTCATCTACAAACACTTTATTAAAAACACATTTACTTTCTGCTTGTTCTGCTCCAGTTTCGTTGATTGCATCTATATATAAATTAATTCTTTCATATATATTATCAATGGAATTTAACTGCTTTTCAAAGAGAATAGAATGATCAAATTTTGTAACATCATTGTATAAATAATCTAATATATTATTTTCAAAATTACTTAATTTGACATCATCTTTTTCCATTGGTCCATCAGTCAACATGTCCTCATTAGCAAAATAAGCTCCCATTTGCTTGTCTTCAGAAATAGGTGCATCTTTTTTTATGCTTTGACTAATCATCTCTTTATTTATTGTTTTTGCAAAATTCTCCCAAGTGATATCAGTATAAGGAACATACATATCTTTAATGTGTCCAACATTTTCCCAATCATTTGTTATTCTTTCTCGATTCCACCTTCTCTTAAAAGCTGTATCAAGAGGGAATACATTTTGATCACTTGTATTCATTGTCGCAAATATTGTTAAATTGTGCGGAATCATAATTCTCTCTAAATTATAGTTTGAAGGTAAACTTTCAATATTCTTTAAATTTTCTTTTAAATAGGATTCAATGAATTCATTATTAATTGGATATTCACTATCACCATTTTTACGATCCAATAATTGGAAAGTATCACCAAAGATTGCAGCGGCATTTCCTCTATTTATTTCTTCAATAATCAAATACACTTGGGAATTATCTTTATCAATTAAGTGTTGATAGGCTCGTAGTAATGCTTTAGTGAATGGTCCAGGGATTCTTTTGTAAGTCACTATACTTTTGTAATCAACTGAACCATCATCATTGTTCACTTCCACTTTTTCAACGCATGGATAAATTTGTCCGATAAAATCGCTATTAGAATAATCTAAATAGAATGTTGTTCTTATAATATCAGACTCATCAGCCTTTTTTGCAATTTTATTTTTAATTGCTTCATCTACAAATTCAGGTTTATGATTTAACATTGCATCAATCTTATAGCTTTTCCCACATCCAGGAATACCATAAAAAATTTTGTTGTATCCAATGCCTGATATGTCGTTATTATTTGTATTCACTTTTTCAAGACTGGTTTTTAATTGGTTTACATCATTCAGTATACTTGTTAAAACTTTACTGTTATCTATTTGCATTGTCATACCCCTCCATTTTTTTTATTAAATAACTAAGTGATAGCGTATCATCATGATTTTTTTTCAAAATGTTTAGTTGTAACAAAAAACTTGTTATATATTGAAATGAATTAATGTTGCTTATTGGCTCAATATCATTTGGAGAAATTATTTTTGATCTGTAATTGTTTATGATGTTATCTAACATATCCATCCGATCTTTTTTTCTACAATCTGTTAAAATGAAAAATTCGTTTTTGTCAATAGTTTCATATTTCTTTAAAAAAGAATATAAATCTCTATATATTTCATCATCAGAGACAAGTAAATAATTGAATAAAATTACTCCAAATTTTGCATATATTCTTCTAACAATTAATTGTTGTTCTTCACTTAAGTCATCGCTTTTCAATTCGATTTTTAAAAAGGAAATAAAACAAATTCCTTCCAGAGTAAACAAAGAATCATTCACTATAATTTCTCTTATACGTGATCCACCTTTTATTATATTTTCATGGTTAATTACCCCAAGTTTTATTAAAAATGGAATAATCATTCTTATTTCTGAATTATCACTTGAGATAGAAGAACTTATCAAATTTTGAAATACAGAATAATCATATTTTCCTGAAGTACAGTCATTATGTAAAAAATCATAAATATTAATAATTGCTTTTTTATATTTTTGTGTAAACGATAATCCAGGATTACTACATCCCTCAACTTTCATTATCTAATTCCTCCTTGATTTGTTTTGCAATAGCATATGCGAGAAGAGGTGGAACCGCATTTCCAACTTGTTTATATTGACTTGTTTTTGAACCATAAAACACAAAATCATCAGGGAATGATTGTAGTCTAGCATTTTCTCTAACTGATGGAATTCTATTTTCTTTGTAGTGAAAATAATTTCTATGCCCTGTATCAACTGTATTTGATTGAGACTTGCTATTCATCCTTTGAAAAGCTTTGTTATATTTTCTAATTTCCCAATATTCTTCAGATAAATCTTTTATACTACCTCCATCAGCTATTTTGGAAATAATATTTTTTGTTGCATCCGTATGATTAGTTGGTTCATGGTTGGATAATATCGGTTGTTTTTGGCGCATTTTTTTCTGATATGGGTTAGTTGCTGGGTATAAGTACGTTGTTTTTGTAATACCATCTTCTAAAGAAGGCAAATCCGAAAGTGCTTCATAAGTTGTAATCTTGTAATTAAATTTTTCAGGAAATTTAAATTGATGACTATTTTTCATTCCAACAAAAAATACTCTGTAACGATTTTGAGGTACCCCATAATCAGCTGCATTTAAAATTTGATAAGTCACGTTATAACCGAGCTTGCTAAACCTATTTATAATATCATCTTTAAATGCACCATTTGCTAATGTTAGTAACCCTTTCACATTTTCTATAACAAAGAATTCAGGTTGTATTTTTTCTACAATTCGACAGTACTCTAAATATAAATGATTTCTAGGATCATTTATATTTCTTGTTCCAACAGTGCTATATCCTTGGCATGGAGGTCCTCCAATAATACCAACGATACTTTCTTTTTTTATTTCATCTAGATATTTATCATCCCAAGTATGAATATCATGACATTGAGCAACTGGCTTTTTATGATTTCTATTGTAAGTTATAACTGCATCTTCCCACATATCTATCGCAATTTTAACTTCAAATCCTGCTTTTTCAAATCCTTTACTCAATCCACCACAGCCACAAAATAAATCAATAATTTTATTGTTCATTATCTAACAACTCCTTAATTGCTTCAGCAATAGATTTTGCAAGTAATGGGGGTACTGCATTACCTACTTGACGATATTGATCGGATCTATTACCTAAAAATATAAAATCATCCGGGAAAGATTGAAGTCGAGCAGCTTCTCTTACAGTAGGTATTCGGTTGTATTTCGGATGAAAATAATTACTGTGATTATTTCCCGTGTCTATTGTTACAGAAACATCATCTTCCTTTAAGCGTTTATATGCAGAGGAATGTCTATTTTTCCGATCAGATGGCCATAATTCTGCAGGTACATTTTTCCAATTTCCACCTTGAGGTACAAAGGAAATACGGTGTTGCACCTTTTCAGCAGGGTATCTTACATCATGGTTGTAAATGATATTATTTTTATTTCTTAAGTATTTTTGATATTTAGTTTTTGGTGTATTAGGTAAATTCACAACACCAGTTGCATCATCAAAATCATATAATTCAGAGATTGCTTCACTAACAGTAACAGTATGTTTTGCTTTTTTTAAACTATCAAAATTAAATTTTTCTAAGTTTTTAGTGATAACAAAGAAGTTCCTTAATCTTTTTTGTGGTACACCATATTCAGAAGCATCTAGTATTTTGTGAGTAACATTGTAACCACGTTCTTCAAAAATTTCATAAATTCTATTTTTGGCATAACCATTGTTATTGGTAATAATTCCACGAACATTTTCAATAAGAACAACTTTTGGCTTAGCCAAATCAACAAATTTAACAAATTCAAAAAATAATTTATTTCTTGGATCATCACCTTCCATTTTATGTCTGTTTGCAGATGAAAATCCCTGACAAGGTGGTCCACCAATTATCACATCAACCTGGTTGAGATTTGGAAAACAAGATTTGATGTCTTCTTCACTAAAATTCAATAAATCTGTACAAATTGCTTTAGAATTTTTGAAATTTTTTTGGTAAGTTTCAATAGCCTTTTGATTAAAGTCTATTCCACCAATTATATTAAATCCAGCAAGTTTGAATCCCTCACTCAATCCACCACAACCACAAAATAAATCTATTACACTATATTTCATAAAAACTCCTTTTAGTCATAAATAATTTCAACAATATCATCAAATGTACAATTTAAACATTTACATATTTTGATTAATGTTTCCATTGATACGGTTTGTTGTTTTGATAATTTAGCCAAAGTTCCCGCAGTTAAATCTGCTTCTTTAGCCAAATCTGTTTTTTTCATTCCTTTATCAATTAATAACTTAAATAAAGGATTATAACTAATCTCCATATAATAAGCCCTCTTTTTCGTCCAGGTACTATTATATAAGAAACATGGAAACATTTGAATAAGAATATAACTTTTTTGTTATATTTCATCTAGATAAAAGGAATTAATATCTAATATTGTTCAATTTTTAATTTTCAACAATTTTACTCAATCCTTCTTTATAAGGTTTACATTAATAGTCATACCTAAAAACCAGATCTCTGTTTATTCAGACAGTTGATCTGGTTTTTTATTTTCATTGTCAAATTAGAAGAAGGGATTCTCTTCATCTAATTTGTTTATAAATTTCTTCGATAATGCAATTTTTTGTTGTTTTCGTCGGCTCATATATGAAGGGTTACTTCCTTCAAAAGTGTGATTTTAAAAGGAGAAAGATGAAATGACAAGATTTAAAAACCACAGAAGTGAAGAAAACAGATTTAAAAAATGGAAAGAAAGGGATGAAAAATTCATCAGAATGAATGGTTTGACAGAAGACAAAATCAAACTTATCTATGATTATGATCGCATGATTTTTAATTCAGATCATAGATTCTATGAACATGCGCTACAACCATCTGATAATTTTTTGAATACGTATGTGATAATGCAACAGCAGAAATACCAACAGTAGAAGATTTTATGAATTCAATTCATAGTATAGCTCTTGCAAAAGCTTTAGAAGAATTTGGATTTGAGGTTCAACTCATTGTCTTTTTAATGTATCGTGGGTATACCGGAAAAGAAATATCCGAAATTACTGGTATTCCTAGATATACGATATCAAGAAGACTATCCAAACTAGAAAAAGTATATAAATCTAAAAAATAATGAAAAGTGTGCAATTATTGAGTATTTCAATTGGCTCATAGGGTGAAGGAAAAAAATATTCTCTTATATAGCTATAGCTCTTTGAAAACTCAATAACAACTATTCGATACAGCACTTATATATTCGAGCTATTCCACTACTGCGCGATGATGTTTTTAACGAGCGATGATACTTTAGATTGATAAACAATGATGCTGATTGTGCCATGACAATATATAAGATAATGATACTTCTAGCGACAGGCCCACGCGTAAGATGGGTTGGTGCAACTCCAATGAAAGATGAATTGCGAACATCTTGTCGAGTAGGATTCCCTTGTTTTCGGGTAATCAGGTGATAAATAGGAAACACGATAAATACTAATTATTAAATATCAACCAGGAGCAATCCTGGTTTTACATATTAGAAAGAGAGCTTCGAATATGAAAGTTAAACGAGGAGAAATTTATTTAGCCAATTTAAATGATGCCTATGGAAGTGAACAAGCTAGAGTAAGACCTGTATTAGTGATTCAAAATAACCTAGGAAATAAACATAGTCCAACAACAATTGTTGCGTGTTTAACTAGTAAGGTTAATTCCAAAGCACATCTTCCAACACATTATTTAATTCGCTACAACAAAGATTTAAAATACCAATCCATTGTCATGTTAGAACAAATCAAAGTCATTGATAAATCACGATTAATAAAAAGAATTACAAAGCTCGATAAAAGACAAATGGCAAGGATTGATTATCAAATCAAAACGAGTCTTGCACTTCATAAACATGGTTTGCATGTGTGAATGTATTTTCAAAATCATCTATAACATCATTGAAAGGAGAAATGTTTTATGCAAGAAAAAAGATTTTTATCAGCAAAAGAAGTCGGAGAAATCATGGGGAGATCAACTTCATATGCACATAGATATATCTGCCAACTAAATGAAGAACTAGAGAAAAAAGGATATCTAACTATCAAAGGAAGAGTTGTTAGTACTTATTTCTATGAACGTTTCTTTGGCAAGGACGATGAAACAAAGGATAGCAAGTATGTCCGTATACAGAGATAAGCAAAGAAATACTTGGTTTGTTGTCACAAGATATAAAGATTGGACTGGCAAAGCTAAACAAACTACAAAACATGATGCTCAAAGATATGAATCCTTATTCATTGACAAAAAGAAAGATAGCACTGACATCTTATTTAAGAACTTTGTTGAAATCTATCTAGAATCAATGGAATATCGTATTAAAGAAAATACGTTGATGACCAAACAAAATATCTTTTATCATCATATCGTTCCCTATCTTGGTGAAATGAAGTTCTGGACTAAGGAAGAATATCTTACTTTCTCTAGAGCAATGATGAATAAAGAAGAAAGTTATCATGCATTTGAAATCTTGTATTGGTGTGGCATACGTCTTGGTGAACTGCTTGCCTTAATAGCTGAAGATTTTGATTTTGAAAAGAAAACTTTAAGAATCAACAAATCATATCAGCGCATTAAAGGCAAAGACGTTATCACAACACCTAAAACCAGAAAAAGTAATCGTGTATTAACACTTCCTGATTTTCTAGCCGAAGAAATGCAAGATTATATCTCTAGACTCCCCTACTTAAAAGTTGATGATCGCATCTTTACAATCACTAAATCTGGTCTTCATCATGAAATAGATCGAGGATGCAGAGAAACCGATGTTAAAAGAATACGTATCCATGATTTAAGACATTCCCATGTATCTATGCTGATTGAAATGGGATTCAGTGCAGTAGATATCGCAAATCGTGTTGGACATGAAAGTGTGAAAGTAACCTATCGATACGCACATATGTTTCCTAATAAAGATCTAATGATTGCCAAAAAATTAAACATTTCAAGAAATGGTGAAAAAGATGAGCAAGAAGAACCTGGATCAGAAAGGACGTTTGAGAAATAAAATTATTTCATTCAGAATGTCAAAAGAGGAAGCAGAACTATTAGATAGAAGAGTACTGATGTCCGGACTTACAAAACAAGATTTTATAGTCAATTCATTACTCGGAAAAGAGATAGCCGTATATGGTAATCCATATGTATTCAGAAGCCTACAAGATGAACTTATTCGGTTCATTAACTTGTATGGAACTAAAATTGATAACGATGCAGACGATGAAATGATTACTTTGGCCCTCCAAACCGCTTAGCCAAATTTCAGCGATTTAAGCTAAAAAATAAGCTGATTTTTATCTAAAATCGGTCAATTTTACCTGTTTTTCACTGAAAAGTACGATTTTGGACCCTTATGAAAGCCTTTAGTTAAGGCACCAAATACAAAATACGTTTTCAAAACGTTTTCAGCGCCACTTGAGACATTAAAAAAAGCCCTTGAATAAAGGACTTTTTCAACTTTTGATATTATTCGAACTCAATTTTGTGTACTTTTAAATCCATACAACATATACATTATATGGTCATTTATACAATTATTTCCTGTATTATTTTATATTCCAAATCTTTTACGTATATTTTGTACTCATTTTGGAGTCACTGTGAGTACATATTGAGTACAAGCATTTTAATATCTAGCACTATCACCATTAAAGAATGGGAGTGAATCAGCCTAACACAATAAAATATGCAATGGTCAAAAAATTATCATAGATCCGTTGTTTAAAGAAAAATCATATTTTTTTGGCCAATATAGAAGTTATAAATAACAAACTTAAACAAATCATTCCGCAACACAAAAATGTTGTAGAAAATCCATATATATCAGAAAAATGTCCAACCAATGGAGAAATAAGCATGCCTGTTATAGCAATCAATAAACTACGTAAAGAGAGAATCGTACCACGATTTGTATCTTCTATACTTTTTTGAAGACATGAATTGTATGAAATATTATTAATGCTCATTAAACTTGCACAACAAACATAAAGTAGCCAGGATAATAATATATGTCCTTGAAAAATAGACATTATTATAAATAAAGTTACTATAATAAAAGGCAGTTTTCTAACACTAAAGTCATATCCTAGTTTAGAATTAATTTTTTGAGCACAAATTCCAAATACCGATTGTGAGAACATTACACAACTGAACATAAAACCAATTACGTTTTCAGTGATGTTATGTGACTTTAGTAATACAGAATAATAATCCTCATAAGGAAGGAAGCATATTGCTAAAATTGCAGGTAACAGAATCAAATATATAACTTTGTAATTAAAAAAATCAAAACCACGAAAAAATCGAAAACACTCTTTAGGTTCTTTTATCTGATTGTTATTGAACATCCGTGTTTCTTTAAATATAAATATAAAAATAAAGCATATAATTTGTATAGCGACATCAAAGTAGAATACAGTAGCATAGCTATATCTAGCCAAAAAGCCACCAATTATACTAGACAATCCGATACTACAATAGAACAATATTTTATCGATGCCCATGTAGTAATCCATTTTATCTGGAAAACATTTTAAAATAGACTCACTAAAAATACAGTCAGCAGTTCCAGATAAAAACGCAAAAGAGATTCCTCGAATGATAGAAATCAATAAAAAGGAGTTATATGAACGTGTAATAAGAGTAGAGATCAAAAAAACAATTAGTGAAACCTGTCCAATATAAGCACATGTTTTTCTACCATATTTATCAGAAAAAACACCACTTGGAACTTCAAAAATAAGTTTTGAAATCTGATACACTGAAATAATAAATCCAATTTGTGTTAAAGACATATTTTGTTGCTTAAGAAAAAGCGCATAAATAAAGCTTAATGGTGATAAATTCGTTAAAAAATCAAAGATTAAGAATAAATATATATTTCTTTTATACTCCATATGCATTTTCCTCCAATAAATTCTTTATAAACAATTCTATTAGGTTAATAATTTCTTTTTGGCTTGATTGATTGTTTTCAATGGCAACCACTACCACATGTTGGTTTAAGTAACATGATTTACATATATAATCATTCGTATAATATGCTACTTCAGCATTCTATCAATCATTTCACTGTTAATATTTTTAAAATATTTTCCAATATCAATCCTATTTATACACGTTTTAAATCAATATTTCGAGAATTATTTCCTTATTTATACTTTTTAAATTATTTTCAAATCAGTAAAAAAAGCGCTAATGGCATAAAACTAATAATACCTTTCAATTTTATAAGTATTAAAAATGACTTTTTGCTTATGACAAACGACTCTTTTGAACATTTCAAAAAAACAATAGTTTTTCATTGATAGTAAAATATTGAAATTCAATTTTTTGAAAAGCGGATCTATGATAAAATCGAATATATATTATAAATATTTTTTTGGAGATGAATGTATATGGTAAATTACGGTAAATATATAAAAATTAATCGATATCTACAGAAAAAATCAATCTCAGAATTATGCGATGGAATATGTACCCCTTCAACATTGAGTAAAATAGAAAATAACAAAAGTAATATTAATCCTAAGATTATCAATCAAATATTAGAAAGATTGAGCAATATCAATATTGATATTTTAGAAGCAAATACAAATCGTCTTAAGCCTTTAAAAGAGTTATTTATACAAAGACTTATGTTAAATTTGGATAGATCAGATTTAATGGCAAAAATAGAGAAGGAGCAATCTAATTATCTTCATTCGGAATATATTCTCTTTTTCTATATTGCAAAACTCTTTTCTAACTTTGATTTATATCATATAAATAATAAAGATATTGATGAGGAAGCCTTAGATTTGATAAGCGAAGTGATTGAGTTTGGGGATTTTAACGAGTTATATTTTTATAATTTATTAAAGATTATAAGATACAAGAATACCAATAATAGACTCAGAGATTTCAAAAAAATTATTGATGGTGACAGATATGGATGGTTGAGCTATTTTTATTGTGATGATTTGTTTCATAGTGGGAACATAAACGAAGCTTATATGGGCACAAAAAAATGTTATGAATTGGCCTGTGAAAACTGTAACATTAATCTAATGTATGGCTGTCTTCTTCTCTTGGGACTATGTTCTTTGGAATTAAGCAATTCTAATGAGTCTGTAAAGTATTTTAAAAAGCTTGAAAATCTTGCTCCATTTATGAAATATGATATTAATTTTGTCATCAATTATAACTTGGGAGCAACTATGCTCGAAAAGAAAAATATAGAAAAAGCAAAATATTATTTAGAAGCATTAGAAGCAGATAAGTACGCTTTTTCGATTAGCTCTTTTTCGTATTATGAAACCAGGAAGAAAAGTATTCTGGTTAATATAGAATTGTATAATGTGGATGAACAGATCAAGAATCATTTCTATTGAAAGAGAATCAACTGTTTGTTTAGTTATTCATGGTATTCAAGTCAGGATATAATATTCCTGGCTTTTTCTTTTTGCAGGCATGTAATGAG
>NZ_JACRWH010000021.1:0-29661 GCF_014306155.1 Holdemanella hominis
ACATTGGCTTCTCCACCACCATAAGTTGCACCAAATGTATCGGCTTGTACAAAGCGATAATATCCTTCTGGTGCTAAACGTAACATGATTTCTCCAAAAGTGACTACTTTTTGTTTCATTTATTTACCCCTTATTTTAGCTACTAATTCAACAGCTTCTTCTACTAAAGATTTAATTTCATCAAATTTTCCTTCTACAACAAGATCACCTTTCACCATCCAGCTTCCACCGCACGCAACGATTTTGTCACAAGATAAATAATTATCTAAATTCTTGGCATTCACTCCACCAGTAGGCATAAATTTCACACCTACGTAAGGGGCTGCAAGAGCTTTGATTGTGGATACACCACCAAATTGTTCAGCTGGGAAGAATTTCACAACTTCCAATCCTCTTTTCACAGCTTGAGCAACTTCACTAGGTGTAATGCAGCCCGGATAAATTGGAATATTCTTTTCTAAACAGTAATCTACGATTTCTGGATCAAATCCAGGGCTTACAATAAATTTTGCGCCTGCATTTACTGCACGATCTACTTGTTCTGTTGTCAATACTGTACCAGCACCTACAAACATGTCTGGATAGCATTCTGTCATCAATCGAATGGATTCTTCAGCAGCTTCTGTACGAAAAGTCACTTCTGCACACGGAAGACCGCCTTCGCATAAAGCTTGAGCTAATGGTTTAGCATCTTTTGCGTCATTCAAAACAACAACAGGGACAACACCCATTTCTTGAATTGTTTTACTAATCGTATTCATTTTACACCTCTCTTATAGATACTTCTTTAATGTTGAGCGTACACTACCTACGCCTGCCAACATTTCATTAAAGTATCCGCATACTTTTTCTGCCATATCGACTTCATATAGGTTCACACCAAAAATTTTATCATTTTCTAGAACTGGTTTTAGTGTGGCTTCAATTTCAGTTGCATCTTTAGTTTCACCTAATTTAAATCCTTCAATATAAGGACAAACTGTATCCAATAATGGATCCGGACTTAATTCAAACGCATTTCCCGCATCATCCACAGCCATTAAATAACGTAACCATCCGGCAAACACTAATGGAATTAATTTCAAATCTGCTACATTGCGATTGTCAGCACTCGCATACGCTTTAATTGTTTCCCCAAAACGAATTGCTAATTTTTGAGAAGTGTCTGTGGCGATACGTTGTGGCGTATCTGGCATAAATGGATTTGGAACACGTACTTTTAATACTGTATCTATAAATTCTTTTGGATCCAAAATGCCAGGATTTACTACAACTGGTAAACCTTCTTTATATCCGACAGTTTCAACTAATTTTACTAATTCTTCATCTTTCATTTCATCTGAAATCTTATTGTATCCCAATACACATCCAAAGATGGCTAGACAAGTGTGTAATGGATTTAAACAAGTGCAAACCTTCATTTTTTCTACTTTGTCTACTGTATCGCGGTCTGTAAACATCAACCCACCCTTAGTTAAATCTAAACGTCCATTTGGGAAATTGTCTTCAATAACTAAGTATTCTGTTTCTTCTGCATTTACGAAAGGTGCTACATATGTGTTTTTAGAAGTAATAACTGGATCTAATTCTTCTACACCATCGTTCAACAAGTTTTTTTCAACAGATGCATCTGGACGAGGTGTAATCTTATCAATCATACTCCAAGTAAATGACACTTTATTTGAATCAATATATTCAACAAATTCCTTTTCGGCTTTACCGTTTTCTGCCCAAGCTTTGGCAAATGCAAGGATAGCTGCATATAACTTATCTCCATTATGAGAACAGTTATCTGTACTTACCATCGCAATTGGAAGTTCTCCTGCTTTAAAGCGAGCATACAATAAAGATGTCACTTTACCCATATAACTAGCTGGTTTTTCTGGTCCATCCACAAAGTCTCCTGTGATATCTGGGAGTTGTTCACCTTTTCCATTTACTAGGCTGTATCCTTTTTCTGTGATTGTAAATGTTGCCATCTGTAAAGATTTGTTTGTGAAGATTTCTTTTAATCTTGCATAAGCACTTTCATTATTTGAATCTAAAGGTAAAGATTCTGCAACACTGGCAACAACGGTTTTATCGATTGTACCATCGGCTTTTAATGTAGCTACGATACCTAAGTTATCGTGTGGCGCATACATTTTTTCAATGATTTCATAATCGAAACCTTCGGCAACGACCAAGCCTCGATCTAAATCTTTATTATTCAACATATTTTGAACAACATTCGCATGGAATGCACGGAATAAGTTACCAGCTCCAAAATGGATCCAGAAAGGATTTTCCTTTGTAGCTTTTCTCATTTCAGCAATATCATATTGAGGTAAAGAATATCCCTTTTCTTCCCATTCTTTTCGATTTTGAATACCTTCTAAAGTTAATTTCATAATTAGATACCTCGCTTCGTGGCTTTATCAATGGCCTCCCATAATCCATTTAAGTAAGTAGCTCCTAAGGCACGGTCATATAAACCATATCCTGGCATTGCCACTTCATCCCAAATCATACGTCCATGGTCTGGCCGGATTGGTCCATCAAATCCAATGTCATATAGAGCTTTCATAATTTCATACATATCAAATGTACCATCACTTGATAAGTGAGCAGCTTCTTCAAAGTTTGTTGGTGTAATGAATTTCAAGTTACGAACATGTGCAAAGTGAATTCTTCCCTTTAATGAACGAATCATATCAGGTAAATCATTTGCTAAATTAGTTCCATAAGATCCTGAACAGAAAGTAACACCATTATGAGGATTGTCTACCATTTTCATCATACGCAAGATATTTTCTTTATTGATGATAATACGTGGAAGTCCAAATACGCTCCATGCTGGATCATCTGGGTGAATGGCCATGTTAATATCGTATTTATCACATACAGGCATAATTTTTTCTAAGAAATATTTTAAGTTCTCAAATAATTTTTCATCATCTACATCTTTATACATTTCAAATAGTTCTTTAACACGGGCCATACGTTCTGGTTCCCAACCTGGCATGATTGAACCATTCATATCTCCGGAAATGGATTCAAACATTTTTTCTGGATCTAAGGCATCAACCGCTTCTTGTGTATAAGCTAGTACTGTAGAGCCATCAGCTCTTACACGAGCTAATTCTGTACGTGTCCAGTCAAATACAGGCATAAAGTTGTAACAAACCATGTGGATATCTTCTTTCCCTAAGTTTTCCAATGTTTCAATGTAGTTTGCAATATATTGTTCTCTTTCTGGTGCACCTGTTTTGATCGCATCATGAATATTTACACTTTCAATTCCAGCAACATGAAGGCCTGCAGCTTCTACTTCGTCTTTCATTGCACGAATTCTTCCGCGGCTCCAAACTTCACCTGGCTCAGTATCATATAAAGTAGTAATAACTCCAGTCACTCCTGGGATTTGTCGAATTTGTTTTAATGTGACAGTATCAAATTTTGAACCATACCATCTTAATGTCATTTCCATAAAATGTTCTCACTTTCTAAGATTTGTATTTGTTTTGGCAACTATATTATAGGTAAAGCGGTTTCAATTTGGAATTTCATTAATTGTTATAAACATTGCAAAAGTTGCGATTTTCCCATAAAATAAAATTATGAAAAAGAACCTTCAAACGACATTTAGTACTCGACAAAAAATGTTAGAACCTGACTTTGAAATCTATTATTATGAGGATACGAGTCAGAATTTTCACTATGCTAATGTCAATCCTCACACTCATAATTACTATGAATTTTACATTTTTTTAGAAGGACACATATCTATGGATATTGAGGGTGTCTCTCATCCTTTAGTGCCAGGCGATATATTGATCATTCCACCCAACACAAAGCACTACGCAAAGCTTTTAGACAATAGTATTCCATATCGTCGTTTCGTATTCTGGATTTCCCAAGATTATTGTAATAAACTATTTAACATCTCGAGTGATTATGTTTATTTAATTCAGCGTGTTCTTACCACAAAACAATATTTATATCATTATGACATTATTGGTTTTAACACCTTACAATCCAAAATCTTCAGACTGATTGAAGAAACGCATGCCAATCGTTTTGGTAAACAAACTAAGGTCCAATTATGTTTAAAAGATCTTGTTTTTCACTTTAATCGCTCCATTTATGAAATGGAACAAAAAAATAAAAAATACGAAGAAAATGCTCTCTATGAAAATATCTTATTGTACATTGAAGACCATATCGATGAAGATTTGACGCTTGACCATCTGTCTGAAATATTCTTTGTCAGCAAATACCATATTTCACATGTATTTAAAGCAAATCTTGGTATTTCTGTACATCAATTCATCACAAAAAAACGTCTTCGCTTATGCAAAGACGCTATATCGTTTCATACAAATTTAACAGAAATCTGTATATTATATGGTTTTAAAGACTATACGAGTTTCTTCCGTGCCTTTAAAAAAGAATTTGGTATGTCACCAAAAGAATTTAAGGAATTATCTGTAAAAACAAAAGAAAAGCAGGGTTAACCTGCTTTTGATATTTTCATGACCCAATAGCCTTTATCACGAGCCATTTTTTCTACTTCATGGCCTTTTTCTTGTAAATAATGAATCGCACTTTGTGCACCATGCTGCTTGCGCATTACAATCCAGAAATGGCCATCTTCCTTTAAATGTTCTAAGCACTGATCAAACAATGAATAAATCATTGCCTTTCCCGTACGAATCGGTGGGTTCAAAAGAATACAGGCATACTGGCCTTCATTCACACCTGACTGACATAATATCTTTGCCTTACGACGATATTTTTTCATGTTTGAATCTGCGAGCTGACAAGCTCTTTGATTTACATCAATCATTGTCATTGCGGTATGCTTCCAATACTCCATTAAAATCAAGGCAATCGGACCAATTCCACAACCTAGATCTAATGTGCTTTCTGATTCAGCTTCATTGTCGAGTACCGTTTCTAAAAGAATACGTGTACCTTCATCCAATTTATCTTTACTGAAAACTCCAGCATTCGAATTTAACTTATATGTAAAATCACGAAAATGTATCGTAATTTCTTCTGGTGCATCTTTTACAATATCATTTGTGAAATAGTGTGCCATACTACTTTGTAGCAGCTTCTACAATCGCATCTGCATCAATTTTGTATTTTGCGAATAATTCAGCTGGTTTTCCACTTTCACCAAATACATCCTGAACACCGACACGAACAAGTTTACATGCTGTTCCTGCTTCAGCTAAAACTTCTGCCACAGCACTTCCTAAACCACCAATAATTGAATGTTCTTCACAAGTAACGATAGTATCATGAGTTTTTGCTAGTTCAATGATCAATTCTTTATCAATTGGTTTAATTGTATGGATATTTACTACAGTTGGAGCTGTTTCCATTTTCTTAGCAGCCTCTAATGCTTCTTGAACCATTAATCCAGTCGCAACTAAAGCTACTTTTTCACCTTTTTGAAGGACAACACCTTTTCCTAGTTCAAATTTATAGTCATCGCCATTTACACTTTCAACACCACTACGACCTAAACGAACGTAGCAAGGCCCATCAATTTCAGCTACAGCCTTACATGCTTGTTTAGCTTCATTATAGTCACATGGAACGATAACTTTCATACCTGGAATACCACGCATTAAACTAACATCTTCAATACATTGGTGACTTGCACCATCTTCTCCAACACTAATTCCTGCATGAGATGCACAGATTTTAACGTTTAATTGTGGATATCCGATACTGTTACGAATTTGTTCGAATCCACGTCCAGTCGCAAACATTGCGAAGGTAGAAGCATACGCAATCTTTCCACTAGCCGCAAGACCAGCCGCAACACTCATCATATTTCCTTCGGCAATTCCCATGTCAAAGTGACGAGAAGGGTCTACTTTTTTAGCTTCTCCACTCTTTGTACTACCCGCTAAATCAGCATCTAATACAACGACATTTTTATTTTCAACCATTAATTCTTTTAAAGCATCACCATAAGCGACACGTGTAGCTACTTTTGCCATTATTCTGCCTCCAATTCTTTCATTGCAGCATGGTATTGTTCTTCATTTGGTGCTACTCCATGCCATCCCTGTTGATCTTCCATAAATGAAACACCTTTTCCTTTAATTGTCTTCGCAACAATTACAGTTGGCATTCCTTTTGTTTCACGAGCTTCTTTTAATGCAGCACGCAATTGATCATAATCATGACCATCTACATTAATTACGTGGCAATTGAAAGCTTCGAATTTTTTATCCAAAGGATACACACTCATAACTTCATCTACATGACCATCAATTTGAAGGTTATTATTGTCAACAATAATACATAAATTATCTAATTTATAGTGAGCCGCCGACATTGTAGCTTCCCATACTTGTCCTTCTTGGCATTCACCATCTCCAAGTACAGTATAGATACGGTAATCGTTTTCATCTAATTTATTGGCTAATGCCATACCTACAGCGCAAGAAATACCTTGTCCTAAAGATCCTGTAGACATATCTACACCTTCTACATAATTCATGTTAGGGTGTCCTTGTAAACGTGAATTGATAGCTCTGAAAGTTGTCAATTCTTCTTCAGGAAGGAATCCCTTTTCAGCAAGTACTGCATATAAAGCTGGACTTGCATGTCCCTTACTTAATACAAAACGATCACGATTCAATGTATTTAAGTTTTCCTCATTAATATCCATTTCTTCAAAGTATAACTCTGTTAAAATGTCAGTTGCACCTAAACTTCCACCCGGGTGTCCACTTTGGGCACTATACACTTCTTTCACAATATTTCTACGAATATTTTTTGCGTGCAATGCAAGTTCCTTGTTTTCCATAATATTTACGCTATCTCCTTTTTGCGCATACATTATAACAAACTTTTTGTCACAATACACCCCCTACAAAAAGTCAATTATTTCACAAATGCTTATATTGCCACACATAAGCTGCATCATTGATCAATTCTATGTCATTTTGACTAATCCCAATCAATTCCAACGCTTCAAATATGTCTATCCCTTTTTCAAATAACTTCTCAAAACAATCCATCCTCGCATTTGTCTTTTCTTGTTTGATTACTTTCTCTAACACTTCTTGCACTCGATCCGATTGAGCACGATAAAACATACCATCCATCTTTAAAGCGAGTTTTTCATCCACATCCGAAAATAAAGCTCTTAAAGTCTTTATGTCGCACCCCCGATTCAATAAAAGTAAATAAAAGCTACGAATCTCCAAGTTGTACACTCGCTTACGAAACAGTTCAAATTCTACATCTAATTTTTCCATTTTTTTGTTCTCCTTTTTTCTACACTCTCTTATACGTAAAAAAAAAGAAGTTTCATCAAAAAAAGTGAGAAATCAATCTCACTTTTCAACTTCATAAATCATGGCACCAAAACTAGGAACATTTACTTCGATCATATATGGCTGATTATGTCTTGTAAGACGCATTGCCTGCACCTCTTGAGGTGCATGACCTTTTAAGTTTCCGTTGTATTTATCCCACTCTGTATTCAAAATTTCTTTATATTTACCTTTGCAAGGAACACCAAACTGTTGGTGATCATATGGATTTGTTGAGAAATTCATAATAATAACGAAATCTTTCTTTGAACCTCTACGAATAAATGAGAACGTATTTTGTCCTACATTATCTGCGTCAATCCAACAGAAACGACTTGGATCATAATCTTGATCAAAGAATGCATCATTTTCTGTGTAAATCTTGCCTAAATCTTCGCATAAATGTTCAAATGCATCGTGCATTGGATAATCCAACAAGAACCAGTCACAGCTCTTTTGTTCATCCCATTCACGCAATTGACCAATTTCATTACCCATGAAATTCAATTTCTTTCCAGGATGCGTAAACATATATACATATAATGCTCTTGCCTGGGCAAACTTATCTTCATAGCTTCCCCACATCTTATCTACAATGGTTGCCTTACCATGCACAACTTCATCATGACTAAATGGTAAGATAAATCTTTCTGAATAGAAATAAGCCATCGAGAAAGTAACGTCATGGTGATGCCACTTACGATAGATTGGATCTCTTTTTAAATAAGATAATGTATCATTCATCCAACCTAGATCCCACTTATAGTCAAATCCTAAACCACCCGCATAACTTGGCTTTGTGACATTAGGGAAATCGCTTGAATCTTCTGCAATCAACATGATTTTTCCTTGATGTGCCTCATTCAACAAGTGATTCATACGTTTCATGAAATCACATGCACCTTCATTCACACCATTATTCTTGTTTCCATGCCAGAAAATCGCATTACTGATCGCATCCATTCTTAAACCATCCACATGATAAACATCTACCCAGAAATTGGCTGCAGACATCAAGAATGAGCGAACTTCTTCTTTCCATAAGTTGAAGTTAGCCGTTCCCCATTCACTATTCGCATCTTCCGGTTTTGAATATTCATATAAAGGTGTACCATCAAACATTCCTAACGCGTAATTATCCTTTACAAAGTGCACAGGTACAAAATCCATGATAACACCAATTCCAGCTTCGTGAAGTGCATTCACAAAGTGCATTAATTCATGATTTGTTCCATAACGAGAAGTACTTGAAAAATATCCCGTACATTGATAACCCCAAGAACCATCAAACGGGTATTCACATAGCGGCATGACTTCAACATGTGTAAAGTGATGTTTCTTACAGTGTTCAATCAATTCCTTTTCTATTTCATGATACTGTATAAACTCTTCGCTTTCATCATCTTTTCTCCATGAACCAACATGCATTTCATAAATATTTACAGGAGAATCAAAACCCTTATTTCTTTGATTCAGCCATTCTTTGTCAGTCCATCCATCATAACTTAAATCTGATACAATACTTGCCGTGTTTGGTCTTAATTCACTATAAAAAGCATATGGATCCATTTTGTCTACCAATTCACCATTTGCCTGCCACACACGATATTTATACGAATCCTTATCCTTTGCACCTTCTACAAAACATTCCCAAATCCCACGTTTATCTTTTTTCATTTTACTCGCTTGATCATCCCAATTATTAAATGTACCAATAACTGAAATATTCTTTGCGTTTGGAGCATACACTCTAAAGCGAACCCCATTAGCTTCTAGGTGTGCACCAAAAATATTATAAGCATGTATGTCACGCCCTTCAAAAAAGGCTTTTGTCTTTCTTTGATCCATATCGATATAACCTCCGTATATATATTTTATACCGGAACACAAGAAACTTAAAGTATATTCTTCACACTTTGAAAACGCTTACCAATTATCAAAAAAAGATGCAACTAACGCTGCACCACCATAAATTGACGTAATATATTTTCTAAATCTTCTAATGTGTTCATTTGTGACATCTCGTTTTTAAAGATCCTTGAACTAGGAAGTCCCTTTAAATACCAGCTAGCCAAACCTCGCATTTCACGAATAGCTACTTTTTCACCTTTTGTATCCGCTAATCCTTTGGCATGATCCACACAAATTTCAATACGATCTTCCATTGAAAATTCATGTTTCTGTCCTGTAATTGAATCCACACATTCTTGAATCAAGAATGGATTACCTACAATTCCTCGACCTAGCATAACCGCATCACAACCTGTTTCATTCATCATACGGTGAAAATCTTCTACACTGCGGACATCCCCATTCCCGATAACAGGAATAGATACCGCGTCTTTTACTTGCTTAATATAAGACCAGTCTGCTTTTCCTTCATACATCTGATTACGCGTACGACCATGCACCGCAACAGCACTAACGCCCACACTTTCCATAGCCTTCGCCATTTCAACACAATTAATATGATACGTATCAAAACCTAAACGCATCTTTACAGTTACTGGCTTATTTACATTTTGTACAATATTCGATACAAGTTCTTTGGCATAATCAATATCCTTCATTAAAAAGCTTCCTGCCTGTGCTTTAATAACCTTGTTTACGGGACACCCCATATTAAAGTCAATAATGTCACAATCTGTTTGCGTATCCAAATATTTAGCTGCATACACAACCGTATCAATGTCATGACCAAACAACTGGAAAGATACAGGATGTTCATTTTCATCGATGGCACACATTTGTTTCGTCTTCAATGAATCATAGTATAAAGCTTTATCACTTACCATTTCATTACAAACTAAACCAGCTCCAAAGCGTTTCGCAATTCTACGAAATGCGATATTACTAATACCTGCCATTGGTGCAATCACAACCGGATTTTCGATTTCTACATTTCCAATCTTAATCATGCATCTTACTCGCAATCGCTCTTAATTCTTCTTCTGTGAAATGATATGTTTCATTACAGAAATTACATGTGATTTCACAACCATGCTCTTTATCAGCCATCTCTAAAACATCTGATTTTTTTATAGTTCCCAAAGCTCTAGCCATACGTACCTTTGAACAAGGACAATCATAAGCCACTGGTTGTGTCGTTAAAATCTTCGCATCTTCAAACATGTCATTTGCCAAATCTTCTAAACTTGAATCATCATATTCTTGAATTAAAGTACTCATTGGTTTCAATCCTTCAAGTACGTGTTCACAAATAGAAATATCTGTTTCTGTTGCATCTGGAAGCATTTGTAGAATCATAGCACCTGCACTGGCAACACGACCATCTGTTCCTATTAAAACTCCACATGATACAGCTGTTGGTGTTTGTTCAGACAAAGTAAAGTAATAGGCGAAATCATCCCCAATTTCACCACTCTGTAACTCAACCGAACCAGAAAAGTTTTCTTCCATACTTAAATCTTTAGTAACTGTTAAAGTTCCATCTGTGCCGACAACAGCTCCTACATTTAATTTTCCTGGGCGAATCAAAACATCCTCTACATGTGGATTTGAAACAAACCCACGAACATTTCCATCCGCATATGCATCTACCACAATAGAACCAATTGGACCGTGTCCATTGATTGTGATTGACAACATTTCTTCTTCTGATTTCAACATAGCACCCATCATACTTGCTACAGATAAAGTTCTTCCTAAAGCTGCACAAGCACATGGATGTAAATCAAAACGATCTTGCGCTTCCTGTACTAAGTCAGTTGTGCGCACAATATATAAACGAACATGCTCATTTAAAACAAGAGCTTTTAATAGTTGATCTTTCATAATATCCTCCACAATAAAATTCACTAGCAACATTCTACTGAATTCTTGTATCCATTTCAAGCCAAACTAAAAGCCATCAATCGATGGCTTTAATGTGTAATTAATCTTTTTTCTTAGTTAATTCATTGAACGCATCATCCAAATCCTTTTGATCAATACCAGCTGGAGTCTCCGGAATCTCTGGAACTTGAACTACTTCTTGTTCTACTTTTTCCTCTTCTGCATTTGTTTCAATATTTGGATCTGTTAATTGTCCATAATTCATTAAATTGGTGATTTCTTCATTTGTTAATGTTTCATGTTCATACAAATTGTTCGCAATCAAATCCAACAAATCTTTGTTTTCAGTTAAGATCTTACGGCAATTTTCATGGCACTCATCAACAATCGCACGAACTTCTTTATCAATTTCAGCCGCTACACCTGCAGAATAATCACTACCCTTTGTATAATCTCTTCCTAAGAAGACATTTCCTTGAGGATCCGCATATTGGATAGGCCCTAAACTAGACATACCATATACACGAACCATATTTTTGGCAATTTCTGTTAATTTTTCAATATCATTTACAGCACCCGCACTGATTTCACCAAATTGGATCTCTTCAGCTGTACGACCACCAAGTAAACCAGTGATCTGCGCAATAAATTCAGATTTTCTATGGAAGTATTTCTCTTCACGAGGTGTCATCAAGTTATATCCACCCGCATCTCCACGAGGAATAATTGTAACTTTCTGAACCATATCTGCATCTTCAAGTTTTAAACCAATAACGGCATGTCCCGCTTCATGGTAAGCCACAAGAATTTTATCTTTTTCTGTATATTTTTTGCTCTTTTTCGCAGGTCCCATCATAACACGGTCAATAGCTTCATCTAAATCCGTCATTGTAACCTTAGACTCATTTTTACGAACCGCTAAAATGGCACCTTCATTCAATACATTAGCTAAATCTGCACCAGAGAATCCAGGCGTACGTTTTGCCAGGTTTGCAAGTGAAACATCATTCGCCAATTTCTTGTTACGAGCATGTACCTGTAAAATAGCTTCACGGCCCTTAATATCTGGCAAGCTAACCGTAACGCGACGATCGAAACGACCACTACGAAGTAAAGCAGGGTCCAATACGTCTGGACGGTTTGTAGCCGCAATAACAACGATTCCAGCATTATCTGTCATACCATCCATTTCAACCAATAATTGGTTCAATGTTTGTTCACGCTCATCGTTTCCGCCACCCATACCAGCTCCACGCTGACGTCCAACGGCATCGATTTCATCAATAAAAATAATACATGGCGCACTCTTTTGTGCTGTTTTAAACATGTCACGAACACGACTCGCACCTGTTCCGACAAACATTTCAACAAAGTCAGAACCTGAAATCGAGAAGAATGGAACATTGGCTTCTCCAGCTACGGCTTTTGCCAATAAAGTCTTACCAGTTCCTGGAGGACCAACCATCAAGATTCCCTTAGGAATATGTGCTCCCATATCTGTAAATTTCTTTGGCGAACGCAAGTAATCGATAATTTCTTTTACTTCTTCTTTTTCTTCTTCACAACCCGCAACATCTTTAAAACGAACTTTTACATTCGATTCAACACGAGCTTTTGATTTTGCGAATTCAAAGGCTTTATTATTGCCTCCACCACCCATTTTAGAAAACATGAAGTAGAAGAATACCGCAATAATCAAGAATGGAATGATTTGAGAAAGAATAGAAATCCATACACTTCCTTGGTTTGGATCTTCTACTGTTAGCTTTCCACCATTACGTTGCAAATCCTTTTCCAACTTCTCAATATTCTTTTCTGTTCTTGGAACAATAACCTTGTATCCAACTGTCTTTGAGTTCTGTTCATAAGTACCTTCCAACTGAATAACAGTGGAACTAATTGTCATAGAACTCTTCTTAAAGTCAACTTCATCTACAATTTTCTCAAATTGTGTATAATTCATTTGTACAGTACTGCCCTGTGAACTATAAAAAACTAATGATAATACAATTGATAAAATGAAGATGGTTGGTAAATAATTTAACCACTTCTTCATAATCTTCCTCCTACTGATAAATTTCAGGTTTTAAAACACCAACAAATGGTAAGTTACGATATTTCTGGTTGTAATCCAATCCGTATCCAACCACAAATTCGTTTGGCACCTCAAAACCAACGTAATCCGCCTCAATTTCACAAACACGACGGCTTGGTTTATCTAACAATGTTACACAACGAACATCTAGACAACCTTTATTCTTAAACATTTTCTTTACTTCAACTAAAGTTCTACCTGTATCAATAATATCTTCTACAACTAAAATAGAACGATTCTTACAAGATAAATCCATATCCTTTAAAATACGAACATCTCCAATAGATTCTGTTCCATCGTATGAACTAACGGACATAAAATCAATTTCACATGGAAATTCAAAACGCTTGATCAATTCAGCCATAAAAGGAACGCTTCCCTTTAACAATCCAACTACGATTGGAGTTTCTCCAGATTCTTTATAATCTTCTTCTATTTGATGTGCTAGTTCTACACAACGGTTTTCGATTTCTTCTTCACTTAATAAAATTTTTTCAATATCTTGAGCTATCATATGGTGTTTTTCTCCTTAAGTTACTTAAACATTGTAACATAAACATTTAATCTAGACCATTCATTTTAAAATAGAACTGTTGATTTTGTGAATAATGTTCTACATCACATCCAAGGCCTGGTACGAAAATAACTTTTCCTGCATTATTTTCCACAACCAGCCAATATTTTCGGTATATCTTGCAGATTTTTCGGTCCACAAAGAAACGATGCACATTCTTATTTCCAAAACGCATCGAAATTACGTCATTCACTTTAACATGACGCACCACCAAAGGAAAGTCAGATGCCTCCACACTAAAAGACTCAATTGTTTGGCCCTGATTCATAATAGAGAATTCTTTATAATCTTTATACTCCAATTCATCCAATGTACAATACACATTCTGTGGTTTTGGCATTAAATACAACTTTTCATTATGCCTTTCCAATAAATGATTCTCTATTTCAATCAGCACATTTCCCTTTAATTGGACACACAACTCTTCCGTGTATTTCCTAGAGAAATGATGGCTCAAAGCCTGAAATAAGAAAGCATCTAAATAGAGCCAGGCATCTTCTTGATTCAATAAAGAATCTACATCCCCATTCCAATTCTTTAAAAAATCTTCTATGCCTGCTCTTTTTATTTGCCAAAAATCATTCTCATTTTGAATCTTTAAAATCCATTCTTCCTTTTCATTACGATCCATCTTCTCAATTTGCGTATGACGAATCACATTACGCGTATAGTGATTGGTTAAATTCGATTCATCAATCCCAAAAGAAACACCATTATCATTGCAGTATTGTTGCAATTCACTCTTTGTGAAATTAAGTAAAGGTCGAACAATTTGGTATCCCTGCCTTACACTCTTTTCTTTTAATCCATACCAGTCACAAATCATATTTCGATTTTTCTGAAACAAATACGTCTCAATCACATCATCCATCTGATGTGCTACATATAATAATTTCGTATCAAATTCATCTGCCACTTCTTCAAAAAAGGCATAACGAACATCTCTTGCCCATGCCTGAAAATTTCCTTTCTCATACACCGGATATAAAACTCGAACAGGAATATCATATTTTTTACAATATTCCTTCACTATTTTCTCATCCCTATCTGCCGTATCGCGATGTTTATAATTCACATGTGCAACGACAATGTCCTTGCCTTGTTTATTCAATTGATCTAATAAAGCCATGCTGTCAGGTCCACCTGAACAGGCTACTACACATTTTGACATGTTCTTATTATAGCATCATTTGCATAACACATTTTTTTATTTTATCAAACAAGTGAGAATTCGGGTCAATATGCGCCTTCACATCAATCACACGCGCCGAATTGATCCATTTCGCATCATTTAAAAATAAGACACTCGACTTATTTAATCCCTCAATTTCTGGTAAACGCATCAAATGACGCTTTCCCATATGGGATACAGGATCATACGCCCTATGATACGCACTACTATTCCCACTCATAGGTACTACAAATATTTTCCCATTCTTCATTGCCAACACTAAACCAAAATGCTGATAGCCAACCTCACTTAGATAGGCCAATCCAAAATCTGTAAAGCATATGTCACCAACTTTCACATACACCTTAGCCTCTAAACTCGAATACATTTGTTTCCTCTGACAAAAATTCAGTTTAGAAAGCATATAATCATAAACCTCACTTTCATTTAAACCCTCTAACAGTTGTTCTTCAGCAATTCTAGCCTGCGACGTTATTTTCTGTGTGTACTCCGTCGACTTCTTGTTTTTGTACTTTTGCCATTCATTCGGTTCCATAACCCCATTCTAACAAACCGATGTGAAAACAATATTAAAAGTAGGCATTTTAGCCTACTTTTTTGAATATTTTTCGCGATTTTCTTTGAATACGATGCCACAAACCAATTAAAGGATGAAATTTCTCACTAATCATTGCCGATTTCTCAATAAAGATCTCTACCGCCAACAATATAATGACCATAACTAAAAAGCCGATATTTCGATTGATCATATACGCAAAAGCACTCAATCCAAAAAGCGCTGTTAAACCACACATGATAATTACAGTATTACGATGTCCAAATTGGCGCATCAACAAGTGATGAATATGACTCTTGTCCGCCTCCATAAATTTCATACCCTTTAAAGTACGTCTCAAAATAGCGGATAACGTATCAATAATTGGCAGCATCAACAATAAGATAGGCAATGCCAACGTCAAAATCGTACTCGATTTAAATCCAAGCAATGAAATTGCCGAAATCATGAACCCCAAAAACAACGATCCACAATCTCCCATAAAGATACTAGCTGGATGCGCATTATAAACTAAAAAACCCAATGTTCCAAAAGCTAAGATAAAGGCAATGCTTAATAAATCCGAACGTCTTTCGATGATAGCGATAGAACCAATGACCACAAGCACAATAACACTCATACCTCCGGCAAGACCATCCAAGCCATCAATCAGGTTTACTGCATTTGTGATACCGGCCACCCAAATAATCGTAAAAATAAACGAAATAATACCTGTATCAATTTGAATGCCCAAAGGCAAACGAATAATATCTACTGAAACCCCAAAATAAATCAAAACCATAGCCGCAATAACTTCCAATGTTAGTTTAACCAGTGGCTTAATATCGATTAAATCATCAATTAAACCAGTAAAAAACATAATACTGCTTCCAATAACCAAACCTTTGATCTGACGATCAGCCTTCACAAAGATAGCCATCGTTATAATGAATGCCAAATAAATCGCTACACCACCAATACGCGAAATCTTTCCATGATGGACCGTACGCTTATTTTCTTTGGCATAGGCCCCACAATAAATAGAATATTGCTTCACCAACGGTGTTAGAATCACTGAAATCAAGAATGGTAATAAAATCATTTTATAATCAATCACGCTGACTTTACCCCCTTTAATGCATCTATCATATCGTATTGTCCTCGTTTTGTACAAAAAACTGGACAAGATATGTTCTTAGAAATGAATTGTGACGGTCCAAAACAATCCGCCAATCCTCCACTCAATTCAATTCCATGCATCAAAAAATGTTCTTGTAAAGAAGCAGGAAGGCCATCAAAACAATGTTTTACCCATAATGAAATCTGTGCTGAAACCATCTCGAAGGCCGGCCACAACATACTTGACTCAATTTGAATATGATGAAGAATCTGTCTTGAATCAAATGCATAACACAACAATAAATTGTTTTTTTGTTGCCAAAAAGCTAGACTTGCCATTTCCTTCAAATGCGCCGCATCCATTTTTGTGATAAAACAACCCGTCTTGTTGTAAACAATCCTTTGTATCTGCTCATCAATCTGTGCTCCCGCATAATAAATTGTCTTTGACACAAGCACCTTACCATAAGCACACACATGAATTTCCGTATAAGAATGTCCACTATGTACTAAAAAACAAGAACCTTCTTCTTGTAAAGCATTTAAGTTTGAAATAAATTCAACCTTACGTACGCCACAATCCAAAAACATTTGCTGCCAAAGTTCTCGTTGTCTTTGCGACAACTCCGTAGGAACACTCACAAGCACACTCGGTCTTAATAAGCCATCAAAGGCATGTAGTTCGTTTAACCCCTTCTGAACCAAAGGTTCAATTGAATGAAGAATTTGACCATGTGATATAGGATATTGAATTTGTATCGTATCCAGATCCTTATATAAATAGGCAAGCGCCTGATCCGATACACCCAATGTTTCTTTTCCTTTTTTTGCGATTATTGTTTTTAAAACAATTTGTTTCTGTGTAGAAAAATCATAAAACCGTGCAAGATACGCCCCCATATCCAGGGCAATCCACTTATCAAGCAAAGCCATTATAGATTGTTAATTGTAAAATCGCCTGACTTGAAATGTACGCAAGACAAAGCGATAAAAGAAACATTAAAATTTGCACTTTCTTAGGATTTTTTACACTACACACCTTTTCAAACTGAATACTTGAAATCGCATAAAAGCTTAAACCAAAACACGCAAAGAATACTAAATAAGAAATTACAGAAGCTGCCATATTAGCCTCCTACATGAACAATTTGAACAAAATCATACTTTTCCTTCAATTGCTCACATGCACTTAAAATCACTTCTTCATCCACACTGAATCCCAACATACTTGAACCAGACCCAGACATCAATATACGTACTAAACCTGCATCTTCCATATCCATTTTCACTTGTTCTAATTCAGGCTCAATCTCAAAAGCGATTGGCTCCAATGAATTTGCCATTGTCTGATATAAAAGATCCATGTTCTCTTCTCGAATACTCGACTCTACTAAATCTACATCCGGATGAAAAGGACGAGACTCTTTCCATTTAGAAAATGCATTCGCGGTGGAAATTCCAAAATCTGGCTTTACAACCACAATATCAAATTTCCAAGCACTTTCAATCGGCGTGATTTTTTCTCCAATACCCTTTACCCGAGCCCACTTATCATGAATACAAAAAGGAACATCCGCCCCCACTTGTTTTGTGATTTCATAAAGATTTTCTTCCGTTTCCTCAATACCTTCCATCTTTAAAACCGCCTTACATACAGCAGCTGCATCCGCACTTCCGCCACCAAGACCTGCCTGAGCTGGAATGTGCTTCTTGATAGATACTTTGAAACAAGAATCTAAGTGATAGGTATCCTTTAAAACTTGAATCATCTTTGAAACCGTATTGTTCTCTGGTAATTTCATACCTTCACATTCAACTACATCAAAATCATTTTTTTCTATCTCAATCTCATCATAAATTGAAATAGGTACCATGATCATGTCTAAAGAATGATACCCATTATCCATTCTTTCTACGACATCTAATGCTAGATTAATTTTTGCCCTTGCCTGTACTTTCATAGGTCACCTCATATAATCGAATAAAATCGTCTAACGTACACTGTTGTGCACGCGTACTAGGATCAATATTTACTTTTTCTAACAATTCTTTTGCCAGAGCCTTATCTTTCACAAAATTCTGAAAGTTATTATAAATAGTTTTTCTTCTTTGTGTAAAACAAGCTTTTACCAAATCGAAGAAATAAGTCTCATCTTCTAAATGATACTTGTGATGGAAAGAAAACTGAATGACCATCGAATCTACATTGGGACTTGGCCAAAATACTCTTCTTGATACATCCATGACTTTTTTCACATCACAACGATATTGCGTAATGACGCTCAACGCATTGTATTCCTTATCATTTTCGTGTGCCAAGAAACGTTCTCCCACTTCTTTTTGCATCATAACCGTAATTCTTTCAATCTCCTCATTTGCCTCGAACAATTTAAATAAGATCGGCGTCGTGATGTAGTAAGGAAGATTCGACGCGAAAACCACCTTTTGACCAGGCTTTCTAAATTCACGAATCTTTTCATCAATATCCACCTTTAAGATGTCTTCTAATACTATCTGTAAATGATCAAAACCAATCTCATTCTCTATTACAACCGGCAATCTTTCATCAATCTCAAAAGCTACAACCTGATTACTTTTTTCACATAAAAACTGTGTTAAAGCCCCAATTCCAGGACCAATCTCAAAAACCAATTCATCTCTTGATTGAATTGCTGCATTGGCAATCTTTTCAACAATACCCGGTTCAATAATAAAATTCTGTCCAAAGCTTTTCTTTGTGAAAACCTTATACTTTTCTTGAATCTCTTTTGTCTTTTTTACTGTCGCAATCGCCTGTCTCATTAAAGACTCCTTTCTTCTATCTCTTCTTTTGTCACATTCATCTGATTTAAACGCTTGAAACATGTTTTCGCATTACAAGGACCAATATGAAAATCTTCACAAACTTGAAAGCGCAAATCCTTGTTTCCAACTAAGCCTAAATCAATAAAGTCTTGCCAACTCAATACTTCTTCTTTATTCTCAAACGTTACACAATGACATAGGGCATCCCATAAATCTTCTTTACTTGCATGCTCTACACCGACTTTTTTAGGTGTTTTCGCTTTTTCTTTATTAATAAACGCATGTTTACATCCTGGCACACTACCACCAATCAATCTACGTATATGTTCTCCTGGCGTATCTGGATCTGTAAAAATAATCACGCCTCTTGTCTTTTGGGCCTGTCTAACACGCTCAATCGTTTTCTCGTTGACCTGGTCTCCACCCGTTTCAATCGTGTCACAATCAAAAAAAGACTGCAACGTGTTTGTATCATTTTTTCCTTCAACGACAATAATTTCTTTAATATGCTGCTTCATCTGTCTCCACCACATGTTTTGATGTAAAACCAGCACCATGTACCTGATGCACATCATTCACAATAATAAACGCTTTTGGATCAATCGCTAAAACACTTGACTCTAATAATGGATATTGTTTCTGCTTAATAACACACATCAACACTGGCTTAGGCGCTTGTGTATAGCCACCACTTCCATCTAGAATCGTTACACCACGATCCACTGTCTCTAATAAAATACGACGAATCTGCTTCCACTCTGTCGATATAATCATAACATTTTTTGCGGATTGCATGCCTAGCATTACTGTTTTATCAATTGCGACACCACAAACAAACACAGACATAATACCAATCAATGCTGGTGTTAAACCATGTGTAACCACACCCAATAAAACTGTTAAGCCATCTACGATCATTACACTGGTTCCTTCAGGAATCTTCAAGTATTTATGTAGAATCAAAGCTAAGATATCCATACCACCCGTACTTGAATTAACTCTAAACACTAAACCTAAACCAATCCCCACAAGAACTCCGGCATAGATTGTGGCCACATAAGCTGGCATCACAAATGTATCTTTAGGAAACATTGTGGCAACCTGTGATAAACCTGTTACGAAAACCGGATATACAATTGTAGAAATCACAGATTTCATCGCAAACTGCTTTCCTAATAAAAGAGCTCCCAATATAAATAATCCAATTGTTAAACCATCAATCATCAAAACTGTATCAATCGGAAGAACTGGATGTAATGCGACAGCCACACCAGCTACACCACCTGTTAATATATTATTAGGAAGTATAAAAAAGGAAACTGAACATGCGACCACAAAGTTTCCAAGTATAATCATTATTAAATCATGTATTTTATTCTTGCTCATATGCATACCTCTTCTAGCCTACATGATTATATCATTTTTTTTATGTTTCGTTTTCAAAAATATCGCTTGCAAACAATTCACTTTATCCGTATAATAGTCCGGGTTATATAAGTTCATGATATGGTTGAACGTTCATACCTACTACCGAAAACAGTAGACTATAGCCTTCAAACAGGAGGAAAATAAAATGCAATACGATATCATTATTATTGGTGCTGGGCCTGGAGGAATTTTCTCAGCCTACGAATTATTAAAGAGTAAACCTGAATTAAAAATTGGTGTTTTTGAAGCAGGAGCACCATTAAACAAAAGAAAATGTCCAATTGACGGAAAGAACATCAAATCATGTATCCACTGTAAATCATGTGCCATCATGAACGGTTTTGGTGGAGCTGGTGCCTTCAGTGATGGAAAATACAATATCACAAATGAATTTGGTGGAAACCTATACGAATATGTAGGTGAACAAGAAGCTATCGATTTAATGGAATATGTGGATGAAATCAACTGCAAGATGGGCGGTGAAAAAACTCGTCTATATGCAAACTCAGATGCTGCTATCGCCAAAAAATGTCTTCAAAATGATCTTCACTTATTAAAAGCGAAAGTTCGTCACTTAGGAACTGACATTAACTATGTAGTACTTGAAAACTTATACAATGAATTAAAAGACAAAGCCGAATTCCATTTCTTTAAACACATTGATATGGTAAACAAAATCGAAGATGGATATGAAGTCGTTTGTGGGGATGAAACATATACATCTACACAATGTATTATTTCTACAGGCCGTTCAGGAAGTAAATGGATGGAATCTGTATGCTCAAACTTAGGCATTGAAACAAAGAGTGATCGTGTAGACATCGGTGTTCGTGTTGAACTAAATGCCGATACATTCTCAGAATTAACAGACTCATTGTATGAATCTAAAATCGTATATCGTTCAAAGAAATATCAAGACCGCGTTCGTACATTCTGTATGAACCCTAGAGGTGTTGTCGTAAACGAAAACACAAACGGAATCATCACTGTAAATGGTCACAGCTATGAAGATCCAGCTCGTTTCACAAACAACACAAACTTTGCCTTATTAGTATCAAATCATTTCACAGAACCCTTCTCACAAAGTAACCAATATGGTGAAAGTATTGCCCGCCTATCAAACATGTTAGGTGGTGGCGTTATCGTTCAACGCTTTGGTGATCTGATTCGTGGACAACGTTCAACTCCAAGTCGTATTGCACAAGGATTCGTAACTCCTACATTGAAGGCTACGCCAGGAGACTTGTCTCTAGTTATCCCTAAACGTCAATTAGATGACATTATTGAAATGATCTATGCGCTTGATAAAGTATGTCCATCAACAGCTAGTGATGACACATTACTATATGGTGTTGAAGTTAAATTCTACAACATGCAAGTAAAAGTAGATAAAAACTTAGAAACAAAACACAAAGGACTATTCGTTATCGGAGACTGTTCAGGTGTAACACACTCATTAAGTCATGCCAGTGCATCTGGTGTATATGTTGCAAGACACATTACAGAAAATCTATAATACAACACAAAGTGGATCAAATGATCCACTTTTTTTCATTAACTGCACAGTTAATAACTCTCGAGTTAATAATAATGATGGTATAATAATCTAGGTGATAATTTTATGATACAAATTCCAGACAACAGTACAATATTAGCTCCGGCTACCCTACATCTATCTTTATACAAAGAAATTTTAAAACAAAAAAAAGATTGCCTTGGCATACAAGTTTTAACCTTGTCTAGCTGGCTATCTTCTTTTTATCACGGACAAAATAAATCTGACATTGAAATTCTTTATTTATACAAAGACGCTTTAAAGAATATCTCTCTTTCCAATGCCTTCTATTCCAGTAAAGAAGACTATGACTTTTTAAATGCCTGTCTAGACTTTATAAAAATGGCAAAAACCTATCAGATTCATGATTTTCCTTGTTCAACCCAAAAAGAAAAAGATTTACACGAAATCTTAAATCTTCTGTATCCAATTCAACTCAAAGAAGACCAAACGCAAGATGTCCTTTCAAGTTTACCAGATTTAGAAAACATCTATATCCTAAAAAAAGAATACTCTCAATTAGACAGTTACTGGATTCAAGTGTTGATTGATCATGGCGCAAAATGGCTCGGCGATAAGCAACTATTAACAACACACTACTACAGTGTTGCCAACGCACGCAAACAAATGGAAGTCATCGCAAATCTTATTATTGAAAATGACTATTCAGCCGATGATATTTTCATTGCCCTAAACAACCCAAGTGACATCAATGTTTTAACCCAGATTCTTACAGCACATAAGATTCCATTCACAACTATACAAGAAGTTCATACTACATCTATATATAACGAGTGGATCCATTATTTAACATGGGCTAAAGATATGGATTTAAAAAGCTTTTTAAACGTAGTTCAAACCTTATATCCAAATGACAATTATCTCTTGCAGTATTACACATTGTTCCCTGAACAATTTTTAAAATTTGAACCTTTCTTAACTACACTTCCATACAAAGATAATGAAATCATTGATTCCTACCAATTCGCATCCTACCAAAAATTAGAACAAGACACTTTAGAATGGATACACGATCATGCATTCTTATTTGATGCATACGATTTTATCAAGATGGCCAAACACATTCAAAATCTACATGAACAAGTCACAAAAGAAGATTTGAATGCCTTCAACGATGTCATGTCACTTATCCAAGATGTGCATACACACATTCATAATGCGAATGATTTAAACATCTTGATTCACCAAATCCAAAATCTTTCTGTCAATCAGAAAGCCAATTCCATTGAAGGGGTATTCATTGGATCTAGACAAGACATCACAAATTTAAGGCCTATCGTCTTTTTAACTGGCACAAATGCCAGTGCATTTCCTGCTTTAAAGTTACATACTGGAATCTTTGATGAGGCCTATGTACAAAACACGGATTTACCAAATCTTGAAACACGCATTCAAAACCAGCAGTCACAAATCTTTGACTGTTTGTCTTTGTGTGAAATTCTTTATGTATTCTATCCACAAAGTGATTATCAAGGAAAGAATTATGAACCTAGCTCCGACATAGAAAATTGGCTCCAACAAAAGGCTGAGTTTATCACTACGCCCGATTCTTTTAATTGGACTACCCCAACTATCGATTTAAATGAAACAACTGCTAAATCCATATTCTTTAAGGATGATCATTTTAAAGGATCTATTTCAAGACTCGAATCTTATGCAAGATGTCCTTTTTCTCATGCACTAAAATACGGCTTATATTTAAAAGAAAAAGAAGACATCACAGACATTCGAATTCGTGGAAGCATATTACATCATGTTCTAGAAGTGATTTCTAAAGATAGACAAGAATATACTTCTTTATCCAAAGAAGAAATTCATCACTATGTTGAAAATGAATTTTCCTTCGCAAAAGAAGTGCTTTTACAACAAATTCCATGGTTTGATTCTCAAATTGAAGAAATCACAGAAAAACTTATGTTGATTTTTGAACAACTACATAATTTTGAATCCAACTGGCACATGAACATGGATAAACAAGAACATAAGTTCTCTTATTCCTACCCATGGAATGAATATACCATTGATTTATATGGCTATATTGATCGAATCGACAGTTCAAACACATCTTTTTGTATCTTTGACTATAAATCAAGTGATAAAGATATTAAAATCGATGACTTTGAAAAAGGATTATCTTTGCAGTTAGCCACGTATACGTTAGCTTACGAAAAAGAATCCGGTTTAATCCCTGTAGGATGTTTCTATATTGCACTAAGGACAACCCCAGAAACACTCACTTATGGAAAATTAAATTATCGCAAAAAAATACCTGAACTCACTGTGAACGATGAAAAAGATATTGCGGATACATTTAAAGTCAATCGAAGATTAAATGGATGGCACTTTAGTGATGCGAGCATTTATTGTGATGACATAAAACGATACATGCCTGTAAAAAGAGCCAATCCAAGTTTAGAAACCATCAAAGAGGAATGGACTCAAGTCGTTGACAGTCTTTTAAAGGACATTAAAAGTGGACAAGCTCTACCTAATCACGTCCAAGATGCATGTAAATTCTGTGCTTACAGATCTATTTGTCGAAATTCAGCGAATGAAGTTGAACCAATGCTTCGTGTAGAAAAGGAGGAAGAATAAACATGGATTTTTCAATTCCCCAACAAAAAGCCATTGACATTCGAGATACAAATGTCGTTGTCTCTGCCAGTGCCGGAAGTGGTAAAACAGCTGTTTTAGTAGAACGTTTATGTCAGCTTGTATTAAAAGACCATATTTCAATCGATTCTATCCTGGCAATGACTTTCACAAAGGATGCGGCAGCTGAAATGAAGGCACGTCTTCTTTCCAAATTAAAAGAGCAGCCAAAAACAGAATACATTCTTCAGCAAATGGCTCTACTTGAAACAGCCAGTATTTCAACTATTGATAGTTTCTGCTTGTCGATTGTACAAAATTATTACTATAAGATTCCTATTTCTTATACGATGTCCAAACAAACGGCATCTTCAGTCCAAACACGCATCGCCTTTGACAACGCCTACAAACATGCGATTCAAGATTTACACTTAGCTGCATACACAAAATTAAAAATGTATTTTCTCTCTTTTGGAAAAACAGAAGAAGACATTCAAAAATACATTGAAGATATTTTGGCAATCCTCAACTCTAAATCCGAAGAAGACGCAAAGACATGGATTAAAAACATTCAAGATTCATATACATATTTAAGTCCAGAATTAATGGAATATGCATTGAAATACTTTCATAATCATTGCTTGGCTATGTCAGAGATTTTAGATGAAATAATCTATCAAATCGCAAAGCCTGAAGATTATGAAGTCAAAAAGGACTATTTATCAAAGTGTTTAGATGCCAACTCGTATTCAGATTTTAAAGCTCAATTTGAATTGTATTTAAAAAATACCATCGGTTTTAAGAAGACAATTGATAAGGTGGATTACTCAAAATATCAAACTTCTTTTAAAGATCATGAAACAAAGATCGTAGAAAACTTATTTGATGAAGAATTCTATTTAAAGGACATTCAAAATCATAAAGCTTTAGTAGATACCTTATTTGAATTAACCAATAAAGTAAAGTTATACTTTCAATTGGAAAAGAAGAAAATGGAAGTGATTGACTTTAATGATATGGAGCACTTTGCGTATCAACTCCTTCAAGATCCGATGATCAAAGAAGAAATGTACAATAAATATCAGATGATTCTTGTGGATGAATTTCAAGATACCAATGAACTTCAAGAAAAAATCATTGCGTCTTTCTGCCATGAAAACAACGTATTTAGAGTGGGTGACATTAAACAATCCATCTATGGTTTTAGACAAGCCAATCCAAAAATTATGCAGGACTGGATGAAAAAGGAAGATATCAACAACACCCCTTTATTATTGCAGGAAAACTATCGTTCCAATGCGAGTGTTATTCAATTCAACAATGATTTTTATAGTAAGATCATGAACAATGAATTATTGGGAAAACAATTTGAAGAGATTGATATTGCCAATGTAGGTACGAAAGGACAAATGGAAAGTCCTCAATATCCAGTTCGTTTCTTATATACAGAATATGAAGATGAAGAAGGCAACAAAGCTACCATCAAAAAGAATCACAATGAGAATCGTTTTGATTTGATTGCACAAGATATTATCGAAAAGCACAAAGCAGGCATGTCCTATAAATCTATGTGTGTGTTAACCCGTAATCATGCGCCTCAAGAAAAACTGAAAACAGTTTTTGAGGCCTACAACATTCCGGCTATGATTACCATTGATCATGGATTCTACACAAATCCTGCCATCCAAATTGTACTTTCCACTTTAAAAGCTTTAGAAGATTTAACCGACGACATTGCGTTATGTGCTTCTTTAATGTCCCCATTATTTAATGTATCTTTTTCTCAAATTGCGAAGTGTTGCATTGGAAAAGAAAAAGGCACATCTTTATATATGAGTATTAAAAACGAAGATTTTATGAAGCCTTTCTTTGAATTATATGTAAATAGAAATCAAACGATTGTACAACTTCTACAATACATCTATGCCTATAATAATTTCTATTATGCTTCTACAACAATTCAAGATAAGAACAACCTGGATTATTTATTAGAATTAGCAACCCAGTATGAAAATCAGAGTGACATCCATGGTTTTGTCCTACAACTATCTAAAGATGCAACGCAAGATCAAACTCAGGAAGCAAGCTTGTATGGCAAAGAAGATGATGTAGTTCAAGTAAAGACAATGCATCAATCTAAAGGTTTACAATTTCCTGTTGTATATATTCTTTCGCAACATGAACAAAGAGATAAACATGGCAGTTCATGCATCTTACTTGATTCAATATTAGGATTATCTTTAAAAGGCTTAAGTAATGATTATAAATATAAGTACAATTCAATATATCATTTAGCTCTACAAACCAAAAAAAAATTGGATGATCTTGCCGAAGAAATGCGCGTATTCTATGTTGCGACAACACGTCCTCAAAAAGAATTGGTCATTGTAGATACGATTGAAAGCATTGAAGATTTTTATAGTCCATTAAACGCCTATACTCTATTAGAAGATGAGAGTTATACAGGATGGCTTTTACATACATATGCCAATACGAGTGATTCTCTAGTGGTTTTTGATAAAAAATCAGAATTGTATGAAAGACCATTAAAAGTGCGTCAAAATAATAAGTCTTACAAGCTTCCTGTCTATACAAAAACATCCGATGTGTTCTCGAGTCAGACGGCTAGTGGGGCCAAAATGAAATTAGACTGGAAAGATATTTCTCTTACTAAAAATATAGGAACGCTTCGTGGTACTTTATTCCATGAAATTGTGGCGCAATGTTCATATCCTTATCAACAAGAAGAAATTATTTCTTTTGCGAATTCTTATGGATATACTTTAAAGGATTATGATATCAAACAGATTCTAGCTTTAAATTCGAATGCACTCTATGCTTCATGGATGAACGAAAAGCATGTATTTGAACAAAGCTATATTATTAAAGAAAAAAACCAAGTCGTTCATGGATTTATGGACTTAGTTATCTATAAAGAAGATGAAATAATTATCATTGATTTTAAAACAGATACCACGGATAATGAAAATAAATTAATTGATATGTATGCGGCTCAGCTTCAAACTTATAAACATTCAATGGAAAGAATAACGGATTCACCGATAAAAACATATATTTATGCTTTTTCTCTATTTAAATGCATCCTTTTATAATAACTTATGCTACAATGGAGGGGTCTTTTGAAAAAAGAGAGAAGGAGAGAGATTCATGGAAAAATTCTTTAAATTGAACGAGAAAGGTTCAAACGTTAAGACAGAGCTTATTGCCGGTCTTACAACATTCTTGGCTATGGCCTACATTCTTGGGGTTAACCCTGCAGTATTGGCAGATGCTGGTATGGATAAAGCATCTGTATTCCTTGCGACAGCTATTTCTGCTGGTGTGGCAAGTATCATTATGGGACTTGTTGCCAACTACCCAGTTGCATTGGCTTCTGGTATGGGTGTAAACGCATTGTTCGCCTACACAATCTGTGGACAAATGGGCCTTAGCTGGGCAGCTGCATTAAGTGCTGTATTCATTTCAGGTGTTATCTTTATTCTTATTTCTGTTACTGGTGTTCGTAAAGCTATTATCAATGCGATTCCAGTACAATTAAAATTGGCAATCGGAGCCGGAATCGGTTTCTTCATTGCGTTTGTTGGTTTAAAAAATGCGGGTATTATTGTAGCTAGTCCTTCAACATTTGTAACAATTGGAAACTTAACAGATCCAACTGTATTACTTGCGATTGTCGGATTGTTGATCACAATTGCGTTAGTTATTAAAAATGTTCCTGCAGCCGTTTTCGTAGGTATGGTTATCACTGCTGTGATTGGAATCATCCTTGGATTCATGGGAATGGCTGGTATGCCTACTTTACCTGAACATTTCATTTCGTTTGATTTTGAATTACAAGCTGCTGGAGCTTGCTTCTCAGGAATTTCTGAATTATTCGCAAATCCATTCCAAGCTTTCGTAGTTATTTTCTCATTCTTATTTGTTGACTTCTTTGATACAGCTGGAACACTTGTTGCGATTGGTAACCGTATTGGTTTAATCAACGATAAAGGTGAACTAGAAAATGCTGAACAAGCATTGCTTGCTGATGCGGTTGGTACAGTATTTGGTGCAGTTTTAGGTACTAGTACAGTAACTAGCTTCGTTGAATCTAGTTCTGGTGTTGGTGTTGGTGGACGTACAGGTTTAACTGCATGTACATCTGGTATTTGCTTCTTACTAGCTGTATTCTTATCACCACTTATCTTAAGTACAGTTACGAACGCAGTTACTGCACCAGCATTGATCGTTGTTGGTATTATGATGGCACAACAGTTAAAAGGTATTGACTGGGATGACATGATTTTTGCAGCTGCTGGTTTTGTCACTGTTATTATGATGATCTTGATGTATTCTATTTCAAATGGTATCGCATGCGGATTCATCGTTTATACAATTGCCATGATTGCAGCTGGTAAAGCGAAAGAAGTTCACCCGACTGTTTGGGCATTAATGATCATCTTCGTATTATACTTCGCTACACCTTACATTATGTAAAAGAAAAAGGGTAATCCGCAATTAGATAGGGTTGACTAAAAGTTGGCTTTAAAAATTGTAGGGTTGAAAACCCTATGAGTGTTTAAAGGATTATTAACTAGGGAGCAGAGATATTGTGAAATCTCTGC
>NZ_JACRWH010000022.1:0-29442 GCF_014306155.1 Holdemanella hominis
ATATAAAAAAATGGGACGAACACGACCCTACGATATTTTATAGAATTTTTTTACTACTTATAAAACGACCCTATAAAAATTTAAGGACTATGTTCGACCCTACAAGAATTTAAATATCCTAATTAAAGGGGCTTTTGTGCGTTTCTAGACTTTTTGATATGTTGACATTTACAAATGGCAGTTCGATTGGAACTCAATTGATTTTCAACATATTGTTTAAGATTACGATATCGATCAAGGTCATTTGATTTTTCTTTGGCTTCTTTTCTTAAGCTTTCTAATTCAAGACACTCGTGATTTAGTCGTGATCAAAGCTATTCTTTTTTTCTTGTAGCGTAACTACATCTTCAAGATTCACTCTGTATTTAGAGAATACGGTTGGTACATCCATCAACATTTGCATGTCAATCTTTTGTGGCGTCTCATAAATACAAAGAACGGTATAATCAATGTCTTTTTGTTTGTCCATGATTTGAATATCTGTATAGTGAAGATCATTATTGAGATAGTCAATCTTTTGATGAATCACATTTAACAAATGAAGATGAATTAGACCTTGATACATTAAAAGATAGAAAAAATGCTTTGTTTGTCATTATTTCAGATACAGACGATACATTTAATTTTGTGGTATCAATTATGTATTCACAGTTATTTAATTTACTTTGTGATAAAGCGGATGATAAATATGCTGATAGATTACCAGTCCATGTTAGGTTTCTATTAGATGAGTTTGCGAATATTGGTTTAATTCCTAAGTTTGAAAAGTTGATAGCTACAATTCGTTCAAGAGAATTTTCTGCAAGTATTACATTACAAGCACAATCACAATTAAAAGCTATCTATAAAGATAACGCAGATATGATTGTTGGTAAATGTGATAGCACATTATTCTTAGGTGGAAAAGAGAAAACAACACTAAAAGAATTATCTGAACACTTGGTAAAGAAACAATTGATTTATATAACACTTCAGAAACTAGATCAAATGCTAATAGTTATGGACTGAATTATCAAAAGACTGGTAAAGATATAATGAGTCAAGATGAAATCACTGTTATGGATGGTAGCAAGTGTATATTCCAACTTAGAGGAGTAAGACCATTCTTATCTGGCAAATACGATATTACTAAACATGATAATTATAAGTTACTTGAAGATTATGATAGGAAAAATGCTTTACTTTATGGCAATAAGTATATTTGATATAATTAAGTTAAATATAACGATAAACTGGAATTTTAAGGAAAAGAATGGTTAATGGAAGAGTTTGACACAAGTGATTTGGCATGGATATTATATAAATTATTTTATGGTATTGATAATGATAAAACCATTGTAAAGAATAAAGAAAGAAGTTATATGGAAATTGTTTTTGGGAACAAGTCCATTAATATGAGTGGTGATACGGATTATAATTTTGGACCTGGATGGGCATATTCCATTAGAAAAAAATATGAAGGCTATTTGGGAGAAATACCATCAGAATATGAAAAACTTTATAATATACAATTACAGAGATGTGTGAAACTATATAAATCAGTTTTAAACATTTCATTGATGCCACAAACTGGAAATTTACAAATCACTAAAAAAGGAATTGGTAACGATAGGGTAGACACATTTATATGGGCGTTGGATAGTTACTATAATGATGAAACTTCTTTACTATTTAATAATTCGTCTTTTAATAATACCTCATATTTAAAGGAATATTTAGATTTATTTAGAACGGATCAGAAGGAAGAAACTATATATAACTATTGTTATAAAATTTATGGGATAGAAAGTCATGAATTAGTGGATGAACTAATTATGCATGGTAAAGAAGCAATAGATTCACCAGAAAAGGTTATTGCTTATATGAACTGTGCATATAGGTTTTGGTGCCAAAAACTTACTTTTATCAAAAAAAAGATGAAATATAATAAGAACATCCTTACTGTGGAAGAACAAACGATAATTAATCAATCAGTAAAAGATGCAGAAAATGAATTGAATAAATGGTTTGAAACTTAATATACAGTTATATGTAGCATTTATTTGAAACAGAAAAATTCTAGTTCATCAAATTAAAAAATTAAAGCGAATTAAGGACAAGACGATAGTCATGATTAGTACGAATGGCAGGGGCACCTCTGCTTTTATTTTGGTTATTTTATTAGTTTTAATAATAGTCCAATTTAAATTTTATTCTATATTATTTTTTATTGATGAAATATTCACATTTCGTAATATTTCTTATTTAATACTGTAAGTGTTTCACGTATAATAGATACTAAGCGAGGATATTTTATGCAGATAAGTTATAATAAGCTATTTAAATTATTGATTGATAAGGGCATGAAAAAAACAGATTTGGCTAAAGAAGCTAAGTTAACACCGGCTACACTTGCAAAGCTATCTAAACATGAAACAGTATCTATGGATACGTTGATTCGTATTTGTGATTGTTTGGATTGTACATTTGATGATGTAGTGGAATTGATTAAGTAGGGGTGTTGGTTTTTATGGATATAAATAGAAAATATAGAACAATCACTAGAGAACAATTTTTGTTTCATGAAATGAGAATTGTAGCTCGTTTATTAGATGAAAGAATGGATGAAAATAAAGCTTTAGAAGAAATCGTAAACAAGAATCTTTTCCAGTATCCAACAGAAAGAATGATTAAGAATATTGCGTCTGTTTGTTTAAATCGTTTTAAAGAAACAGATAGTCAAGAATTGATTCATATTGTCGCAACAGAATCTTCAGATGTTGCCAAGCAGGCATGTTTATTTTTAATGATGAATTATTACCGTTTAGTTTGGGAATTTATGATTACTGTTATTGGTGAGAAGTATAGAACAAAAGATTCTTCATTGACGAAGATGGATTTGAATTCTTTTTTTACACGTCTTCAAGAGCAAAATGATACTGTGGCTTCTTGGAGTGATGCAACTATTTATAAGTGCAAACAAGTCTTAAAGAAGACATTGGTTGAAACTGGATATTTGGATAATAACAGATCTGAAGTATTAAATCCTGTATTGTTGGATTATTCAGTTAAAGAAGCTATTGAAAATACAAATAATAGTGAGGCATTAGTAGCCTTTGGATGTTTGTAGGAGGAAGTTATGCCTAGTATTACAGAAAGATTAGACCTTTTAAAAGAAACGATTCAAAGAACAGATTTCCTTAAAGGTGAAGGTTTAAGTAATGAAGTAAATATTCGTATGTTTTGTTACGAATCTAAAGAAGAAATGGCTGTTCGTGCTTTTACTGAGCGCTTAAGTAATGAAAACTTAAGTTGTAACGTACATATTGTGGATTTATACGAAACATTCTTATCGATTTGTGAAGACAAGAGAATCTTGGATCGTATTCCTAAGTTGGAAGAAAGACGTGGAACAGAGTTTTTAGAGAAGCAATTTGAGAAGAGTTGTGATGCGAAGACTTTTGCGAAAAAGATTGTTTCTGAATTGAATGAGAATGATGATTTATTACTTATAACTGGAGTTGGAAAAGCTTTTCCTTTTATTCGTGTACATGCATTATTAAATGCACTACAAGAAGATTTGAATGATAAGCCTATTGTTGTTTTATATCCAGGAACGTTTGATGGGCATTATGTGAAGTTATTCAATAAATTAAAATCAAATGAATATTATAGAGCATTTAATATGATTTAAGGGAGATAAAGGGTATGAAAATCAAAGAGATGTTTAGAGACGATATTGATCGTACGATAAATGGTGTTGTTCAGGTAGAACAAGAAAAAGAAGATGTCATTGAACAAGAAGTGAAAGAATATGTTGTTACGACTGAATTGAAGAAGCATTTCACAAAATTCTTTAATGAATATAGTGATAGTTTTGATCGACCAACAGATAATGTAGGTGTTTGGATTACGGGTTTCTTTGGTAGTGGTAAATCACATTTTTTAAAGATGCTTTCTTATTTATTGGAAAATAAAGAAATCAATGGTATGAAGACAGTGGATTATTTTGAAGAAAAGTTTGATGATCAACTTTCTTTTATGAATGTTCAAAAGTGTGTGCAGGTACCTACGGAAACAATTCTTTTCAATATTGATGTTGAAGGTTCTATGCATAAGGATGATACGGCTGTATTAAAAGTATTTGCGAAAGTATTCTATGATCATTTGGGTTATTATGGAAATGATTTGAAGCTAGCTAAATTAGAGCAGTTTATCACGAAACAAGGTAAGATGGATGCATTTAAAGAGGCTTATGAAGATATTAATGGAGAATCATGGTTAGATACGCGTGCTGAATATCAATTCTTTGAGCAAGATGTTGTTGATGCTTTAGTAGAAGCGGATGTAATGAATGAAAATACGGCACAACATTGGTTTGATGGAACAGAAACAGCGGATATTTCAATTGCACAGTTGGTGGATGAAATTAAGGCGTATGTGGATTCAAAACCAAAAGGATTCCGCTTGTTGTTTATGATTGATGAGGCTGGTCAGTATATTGGTACAAATACAAGTATGCTTTTAAACTTGCAGTCTTTGATTGAAAAATTAGGCTCTGTATGTCGTGGTCAAGTTTGGATTGTTGCGACTGGTCAAGAAGCTTTGGATGAAATGATTAAAGTTCGTCAAGATGAATTTTCTCGTATTATGGCTCGTTTTGCGATTCGTTTGAGTTTAACTTCTTCTTCAGTTGGTGAAGTTATTGAGAAGCGTTTATTAACAAAGACAGATGAGGCAAATACAATTTTGGATGGTGTTTATGAAAACAATGAGAATGTATTGAGTAACTTATATGCGTTTGATACGGAATTGAAGGATTTAAAGGGATATTCAAGTGAAGATGAATTTACACGTATTTTCCCATTCGTTCCTTATCAATTTACAATCATGCAAAAAGTATTTAATGAAATTCGTAAACATGGTCATGCAGGAAAACACCAATCGAGTGGTGAAAGATCGATGTTGAATGGTTTCCAGGAATCAGCTCAACATATTGAAGATAAGAATGAACTTACATTAGTGCCTATGTATGCGTTCTATGATACTTTGCATAGTTTCTTGGATACTTCGGTTCGTTCTGTTATTGAAAGAGCCGAAAGAGCAGCTAGTAATAATAATGGTTTAACCGTGGATGATACTAACTTATTAAAATTATTATATTTAGTTCGTTATATTGATGATATTAAATCAAATATTGAAAACTTAACGATTCTAATGGCAGATACGATTACGGTTGATAAGATTGAATTAAGAAAACAGGTTGAAGAATCTTTGAATCGTTTACAGAAACAAAATTATATAGCTCGTAATGGGGACATTTATCAATTCTTGACAGATGAAGAACAGGATATTGAGCGTGAAATTAGTAATCAAAGTGTAGATTCAGCAAATGTTATTAGTCGAGTTTGTTCAATTATATTTGATGATTTATATACTACAAAGAAATATAGATATTCTAAAAATGACTTTAATTATGATTTTGAATTTGATAAGAGTGTTGATGGACAAAACCATGGTTTAACTACGGGTGGTATGAAGCTTCGTTTTGTTACAGAAGCTTATGAGGATTCGAGTACTCTAAAATTGTCAGCTGAATCATCACATTCGGATGCGATTTGTCAATTGTCTACTGAATTTAAAATTTTTGATGGTATTGAGCATGCATTAAAGATTGATAAGTATATTAAACAAAAGAATGTGAGTCAATTGCCTGAATCTATTCAAAATATTATTACGAACAAACAAAAAGAGGCTCGTCGCTTATTGAATGAAGCGAAAGATAAAATTAATAATGCGATTATTAATGGTACTTTCTACATTGGTGGAAGAGTCGTTTCTATTTCTGGTTCTTCTGTACAGGCAATTTTAAACAAGGCTTTAGAAATGTTGGTTGAACATACATATCACAGTATCAATATGATTGATCATTCTGTAAGTACAGATGCAGACATTCGTAAGATTTTAACAGGTACAGAAGGTCTTATGGATGGTATGGAACCAAATAAAGAAGCTTGTGAAGAATTATATAAGTATTTGGAAATGAAGAAAATGAATAAATTGCCTACTTCAATGTCCGATATTCAATCTCGTTATCAAGCAATTCCTTTTGGTTGGAAAGAAATTGATATTGCGGCAGTAGTAGCTCGTTTGATTTATGAACAAAAGGTAACTATCAAACATCAAGGTTCTATGATTCAACCAAATAATCCCCAATTACCAGATTATTTGCGTAAGAAATCAGAAACTGGATCAACAAATATTTCAATTCGTGAAGTGATTCCTGCACAAAAAATGAAGGCTGTACGTGACATTCTAAAAGATTATTTTGATGTGATGGATGTTCCAAATGATGAGGATGGTTTAGTTGCCTATATTGTAAGGGAATTTAATAATGAGAAGAGTCATTTGGAAGATATGAACAAACAGAATGATTCAACAATTCATCCTGGTTCTTCTGAAATTAAAGAAGCTTTAAATTTAGTAAATAAAGTTCTTCTTGCACAAAGTGATAATATTGCATTAATCAATACAATTTGTGATTTAAAAGATGATTTATTAGACAGCAAGGATGATATGTGTGCTGTAGAAAACTTCTATTCAAGTCAGATCAAGCTTTATGATAATGCGCTTAATTTAAAGGATTCGATTTTAGACAATGAAAAAGATTTCTTATATGATATTCCGGAAGTAAAGGATGCGATTGAAAAAATCAAAGAAATCACAAAAGTATCGAATAAATTTAATTATAAACGTATTCCAGAATTGAATACGCATATTGCGACAATCAATTCTATTCGTACGCAGGAAATGAATCAAAAAAGAGTTGAGTTAAAATCTTTAATTGATGATTGTATGAATGAAATCATAAATGAAGCAAGTGTAAATCAAGCCAAAGTTCAGCCTTTGATTGATAATGCGAAAGTTGAGTATAAAAAGATTTCAAATGAAATTGATCAATTAAATAGCCTTCTTGGTTTATATGCGAAGAGCAATCGTATTTTTGCGGTAAAAGATTCGATTGTAAATCAAATTCAAAGATATTTAACGCAAACAACAACAGTTAAAGAGGATGTAAAAGAATATAAAGCTGAAACTAAACAAGCACCTAAAAAGAAAGTAAGAGAACTTCAAAGAAATGTAATCTTTAGAGAAGTAGAACTTAGTTCGGCTGAAGATGTAGATCGATACTTGGCTAGTATTAAAAATAGATTATTAAGTTATATTAATGATGATGAACAAATCAAATTAAAGTAGATTTAGAAAGTGAGTGCCTATGTCTAGAGAAATAGAAGAATTCATGGATTGTGAAGATGCCTATAATGTATTGCGACATGCTTGTTACAAATTTAATGATTGTCACGAAACAATTCGTATCCTCAAGAAATATTTGGATAATGAGAATAGAGTAACAACCATTTCACCTGTTGAAGTTGCTAGAGAACTCATGCAGGCTGATAAACATCATTTAATGGATGATGATATCTTCTATTTTATAGACAAAGCTTTGCGTGATGCGTATTACCAATCACAAGATCCAATGGCATCTTATGAACTTGGTTGTCTATATTATTATGAAAGATATAATCATGTGAATTATAAAAAGGCATTTAAGTATTTTTCTAAAGAAAAGCATATAGGTGATTCAAATGTTCTTGTGGGTGAATGTTATTTCTATGGTCGTGGAGTAGAGCAAAGCTATAAAGATGCTTACTTCAATCTTGTGAAGAGTGCATTAACAGATGATAGTGCTCATGCATTATATTTACTTGGTGATATGTATTTAAACGGATATTTTGTGGAACAAGATATTCCAGAAGCAAAAGATTTATATTGGCATGCCTTAAATGTTGCAGAACAATTAGATGCACCAAGCAGAATCAAAGCTGAAATTCATTATAGAATTGGAATGGATTATTACCATAGACCCAATACTATAGATAATTTAACAGTGGCCTTAAAAGCCTTTAGTACCACTGAATTACTTCTTTTAGAAGTTATGAATGAAGGTAATCCTTCTTTAATAGATAGAATACACAAAATTAGACAAACACAAATGGAAGTCAAGGAATGTATTGATGAATTCATATTGACTCCATTGGAACCATTGAATTAATAGGGAGAGTTAATCATGAATAAGAATGCGATAAAAAGTTATGCAAACTATGCACATGATCAGTTAGTAAATCAAATTAAATTAAAAGCTTTTGACTATGGTTTTACAGAATCATGTACGCCAGAATTAAATGTAGATTCAGTTAAAGGAAAAATTCTTTCTATTGAAGAAAAAAATCAGTTAAATGCATTAATTAAAGAAGTGAAACATCATGGATTAGAACATGTAGTTGAAGAAGTAGCTTATACTTGGTTTAACCGTTTCATTGCACTTCGTTTTATGGAAGTGAATAATCGTCTTCCTCAAAGAATTCGAGTTTTTACAAATGAAAATAATGAATTTAAGCCTGAAATTAAAACAGAAGCCCTACATTTAGATATTCCAGGATTGGATCAAAAGGTAGTATTTGATTTAATTGAACAAAATGATGATGAAAAACTTTATAAATATTTGTTGCTAACTGTATGTAATGACATGACTATCTATTTACCAGATATGTTTACATCCATTAAAAATCAAGATTATAAAGTATTGTTGTTTCCAGATGGTCTTTTAAAAGAGGATAGTGTCCTAGCCAAAATGATTAGCGATATTCCTGAAGAGGATTGGAAAGATGAAACGGATAATCCGGATGGGCCTACAAATGCAGTAACTATTATTGGTTGGATGTATCAATACTATATTTCTAAACGTCATAATGAAGTTATTAATCTTACAAAAGGACAAGTTTCAAAAAATGATATTCCAGCAGCTACTGAATTGTTTACTACTGATTGGGTTGTTCGATATATGGTAGATAACTCTTTAGGTCGTTATTGGATTGAAAGAAATCCGGATAGTGAATTAAGAAGTAAACTTAAATTTTTAGCAACAGGAAAAGATGGAAATTTACCAATTATTGATAATGATCCAATTCAACCAGAAGAATTAACATTCTTTGATCCATGCATGGGTTCTGGACACATATTAGCATATGCATTTGAAGTATTAATGGAAATATATAGAGAATGTGGTTGGTCAGATCGTGATGCAGCTATTTCTATTGTCGAAAATAACTTATATGGTTTAGACATTGATGAACGTGCATACCAGCTATCTTATTTTTCTATTATGATGCAAGGATGCAAGTACAATCGACGTTTCTTAAAAGCAAATGTTTCAAATCATTTATCAAATGTTGTTGAAACAAATGATTTAGAGTCTTTATCTTATGAAGGTATGATTGAAACAGAAGCAAGCAAAGAAATGTCTAATTACTTACTTCATACTTTTAAAGATGCTTTAGAATTAGGATCATTAATTCAGGTTGAACAAAAAGATTATGATAGCTATAAACAATTTGTGGATGAAGTTCACTCAACTGCAGAGTTTTCTATATATTCATTGGATTGGATGGAAAATACTTACTATCAAATCAATAAATTAATTAAACAAGCAGAAATCTTAAGTAAAAAGTATTGCGTAACGACTACAAATCCACCTTATTTAAATAAGATGTCAGGAGAACTTAAAAAATATGTAGTAAAAAAATATAAAGATTATTCTTCTGATTTGTTTGCGGTGTTTGTAAAGAGAAATTTTGATTTCACAAAAGAAAATGGCTATTTAGGTTTTATGACACCATTTGTATGGATGTTTATTAAGTCTTATGAAAAACTAAGAGAATATATTATTAACAACAAATCAATTGCAACATTGGTTCAAATGGAATATTCAGCATATGAAGAAGCCACCGTTCCAATCTGTTCATTTGTGTTAAAGAACGAACATTCTAATGCTCTTGGTTATTATTTCCGCCTATCTGATTTCAAAGGTGGTATGGAAGTACAAAAACAAAAAGTATTAGAAGCCATTAATAATTCAAATTGTGACTTTTATTATGAGCAAAAAATAGATAAGTTTTCAAATATACCTGGTAGCCCAGTAGCTTTTTGGGTAACTGATAGTATATATAGTTCTTTCAGGAATCTTAAACCATTAGTAGAATTGTATGATGCTAGAAGTGGATTACAAACAAATGATAATAACCGCTTTTTAAAATTATGGCATGAAATTGATGTTACTAAATTCTCTTTTAATAGAGAGATTGAAAGAAAATGGGTGCCATTTTTAAAAGGTGGAGAGTACCGCAAATGGTATGGAAATATGAACTATGTTGTTAACTGGGAAAATGATGGTAAAGATATAAAAGATTATGCTATAGCTTTGTATAAGACTCCTACAAGAACCATGAAAAGTATGGATAAATATTTTTTAGAAGGTTTTTCTTGGTCAGAAGTATCAAGTGGTAAATTTAGTGTTAGATTTACTCCTAAAGGTTTTATATTTGGAGATGTAGCTCCAACTATTTCTAGTAAGAATCAAAGCGGAAAGCTTCCAAAATCATTATTAGGATTTTTAAATTCAAAAGTTGCTGAACAATTTCTTAAAATTTTAACTCCAACAATTCATTTTAATTGTGGGTTGATTCAAAAATTACCAATATTTAATGTAAATGAGGAGAATACAACAATTAATTTAATTGTAGAAAATTGTATTAAAAAGAGTATTTATGATTGGGATTCATTTGAAACATCATGGAATTTCAAGACACATCCTTTGGTTGAGTTAAGACTGGCTGGTGCATCTGCATGGGGTGATTATGATCCTTCTGCAAGAATATCATCTGCTTATAAAGCATGGAGTATGGTTTGTGAAGAGCGTTTTAATCAATTAAAGGCTAATGAAGAAGAGTTGAATAGAATCTTTATTGATATTTATGGATTACAGGATGAATTAACTCCTGAAGTAGAGGATAAGGATGTTACTGTTCGTAAGGCTGATTTAGTTCGTGATATTAAATCATTTATTTCTTATGCGGTTGGTTGTATGTTTGGTCGTTATTCTTTAGATGTTGAGGGATTGGCTTATGCTGGTGGTGAATGGGATAGTAGTAAATATACTACATTTATTCCAGATGCTGATGATATCATTCCAATTTGTGATGAAGAATATTTTGAGGATGATATTGAAAGTCGTTTTATAGAGTTTGTTAGTGTTGTTTATGGTTCTGATACTTTAGAAGAAAATTTGAAATTTATTGCGGATGCATTAGGTGGTAAGGGTACGCCTAGAGAAGTATTGCGTAATTATTTCTTAAATGATTTCTTTAAGGATCATTGTAATACATATCAGGTAACTGGATCTGGTAAGCGTCCAATTTATTGGTTGTTTGATAGTGGTAAAAAGAATGGATTTAAAGCATTAGTTTATATTCATAGATATACACCAGATTTAATTGCTCGTATGAGAACTGGATATATCCATCCACAGCAGGCTCGTTATAGAACACAGATTGAATTATTACAAGAACAGATTGATATGGCTGGTTCTACGAGTGAAAAGGTTAAATTGTCTAAACAATTAAAGAAGATTAATGAACAATTATTAGAATTGAATAAGTATGAAGAGATTGTTCATCACTGGGCAGATAAGATGGAACCAATGGATTTGGATGATGGCATTAAGGTGAATTATGCTAAATTCCAAGAATTATTGGCTAAAATAAAATAAGGAGAATGAATGAATTTTTTAGAGAAACCGTTAGTATTATTTTTAAAGGAGCATTTGATGCCTACTTTGATTTCGTTTGTTATTGCAATTGCTGTTTACCTTTTAATTCCAAGGGATAACTGGGTACTGATAAAAATTGGTGATGATTGGTTTAAGTTATTTATTTTTAGTGTTTGTTTTATATTGATACAATTTTTATTGTATATAAAAGAAAAAATAAATGTTCATCGAAGTTATAAAAAGTATGTTAGATCGAAGAAACAAAGAGATGCAGAAGAATATGAAAAGTATATTGAAGATTATAGAAAATATGCCGACCGTTTGTCTTATGAGGATCGTGATTTTATTAGGGATTGTATAAAAAATGAAAATGAGCCAATAGTAATTAAAATTAGAAACCCTTATTCAAATTCTATTTATGGATCAAGTAATGTATTAAAGACGAGAAATCAAAATGGCCAAGAAGTTGTTAGTTTAACAGATACCGCATATCGAATATTTACTGAAATCTATTACAGATATCATAAGATTGGACATTTTGATTAAAATGAGGTGTTATAGAGTATGGATAATGAAATACAAAAAGTTAAAAATGAATTGCCTGAAGAGTATGTATATGATACGTATAGAGTAATGCGTTCAAATGATCCTAATTTGCATATACCTTTTAAGGATGTCCTTAATAAAATACTAGAAATAGTGGATGTGAAGGATATTTTGGATAATGTTCAGAAGGGTACGGAGTATGTAGTTGAGATACCAGAGGAGTTTCAGAAGCAATATGAATCTGGTGAGTATTGGATTATGAAAAATGCTAAGACGGGTGACTTATGGCCTTCTTTAGTGCGAAAGGGAGAGGATGGTAGAAATAAGATTGTTACTCCTTTAAACATTAAGAAGGAATCTTTTGTGCAGGGTAATCCTATTCAGGATATGTCTCAACAAATTCAAATGGCTCAATTGCAAAGTTCAATAAAAGAACAAACTGAATTATTGGAGTCTATTTGTAAGTCGGTTAAGCATATTCAAAAGGGTCAAATGAATGATCGTATTGCTTTACTTGAGTCTGGTAAAAAACAAGTATATCTAGCTTTAAAGCGTAGTGATGATGATCCTGGTAAAAGAATTGCGATTGAGAATGGTATTCACGATTTGATTAATGCTCAAGATAAGATTTATGAAGAATTGAAACTTCAAATCAATGAGTTTGATGCGATTCCTAAATCGAAGGCTCTGCAATTGGCCGAGGGTTTTATTCATATGGATTATTGGAATAAGAAGTCTGATGAGTACAATGAAATAGTAGATTTGTTTAATTTATATAAGGAGTCTACTAAATATATTGCGGCAGCTCATTTATTGATAGAACAACCTCAAGTTATTGAATCTATTTATTTAGAGTCTGTTAATAAACTAAAAGAATTAGATTATTCAAATGTAATGTCAATTGAACATATGTATTCAGATGATGATTATGATTTTATATTTAACAATGACATTCAATTGCTTGAAGAAGATAAAAAAGAATGTTTGGAATTAAACACCAAATATGAAGGACTAGCTATTGAAGTTAGTGGAGAACAATTATTGGAGGCTATTAACAATGAAAAAGAAACAAATGAAAGTGAATCCAAAGAAACATGCAAAGAAGGCTAAACTTGTTAAAGGAGCAAAAGTTTTAGGTAGTATAGTAGTAACAGCAGGTTCAATTGGATTAGCAATCGGTAAGAATGTAGTTAAGAACAAAATATAGGTTCGTTGTAAACATTGATGATATTTCAAGTTGTATGTGTAAAAAAAGTTAAATTACTATGATATAAGATTAGAAGAGGAGGATTCATAACTTATGGCAAATTTAAAATTTCAAAAATTAACTCCCGAAACAGATGCTGATATCAAAGTGTATGATGAAGCATTTGAGTTTGTTTTCAAAAATGATGATATTAGAAATATTGCTATAAGTGGATCTTATGGATCTGGGAAAAGTTCAATTGTAGAATCTTATAAAAAATCACATACAGATTGTAAATTTAGTACTATTTCTTTAACTCATTTTAATTATGAAAAAAAATCAAATGATGGAAAAGGCAAAGCGAGTGAAGAACACCCCATTTTAGATGTTAATAATTTGATAGAAGGTAAAATTGTTAATCAAATAATACAACAACTTAATCCCTCTGAAATAGACAAATCGATTTTTAAAATTAAAACAGAATGTTTAACAGAAGATAATGTTATTAGGAATTATTCGTTAATTATTTTGGTGTTTTTACTTAGCTTTATAGGATTAATGAAGCCAGATTTATTTAAAGCTATTTTTAGGAACTCTTATCCGTCTGTTTTAATAATCTTATTTCTATTATTTGTTATCACTTTGTTTTTGATTGTTTATTTCTTTGTTAAATTACAAATAAATAAAAATATATTCAAAAAAATAAGCATAAAAGGAAATGATATTGAATTATTATCTGAAAGTACATCCTACTTTGATAAATATTTAAATGAAATATTGTACTTATTTGAAAAGAACAAAAGTGATAACTATATTTTTGAAGACATAGATAGATTTGAGGATGTAGAAATATTTGAACAATTACGTGAATTGAATAAGATAATCAATTTACGATTAAATAATAAGAATCACCGTACTATACGTTTTTTCTATTTAGTTAGAGGGGATTTGCTAGATGCAAAGGACAATACAAAATTTTTTGATTTTGAGATACCGGTGATTCCTGTTATGAATAATTCAAATTCTTTTAATAAAATTAAAGATCTCATGGTAGAGTCTGGATTAGAACCAAAAATGAATGTTAATTTTTTGAGAAGAGCTTGTTTATATATTGATGACTTAAGGTTATTAAAAAACATATTTAATGATTTTCTCATTTATATAAATAGGTTGGAACCGAAAAATAATTTAGAATCAAACTTAAATCTAGATTATAATAAATTGTTTGCGATGATGATATATAAGAATACATATCCTAAAGATTTTACTGACCTTCATTTTAATGAAGGTTATGTTTACAATTTGTTTCAATGCCGAAATCAATGGGTTGATAAACAATTGGATGATATTAGTAATAAAGAAAGTTTAGGTAATATGGGGGTTGAAGAAGCAAAATCAGAAAAAATCAAATGTAAAAACACTAAATATATCGAATTGGCAGGAAGGACCGATTTTGAGTATTTGATAAACAATAAAACAAATAAATATGGATATATTAAAAATAGCTACTATTTTGATCTATTGAATTACTTAATTTCTGCTGGTTATATTGATGAAAACTATTATGATTATATTTCATATTTTTATCCAAATGATATCACAAATAATGACAAGAAGTTTTTACGAAGTTTAACAGATTCAACAGTGCTAGAAGAATATTATAAATTAGACAATCCAAAATTAATTATGGAGTTTTTAGACATTGCTGATTTTGACAAAAAAGAAATATTAAATTTAGATCTTTTAAAATATGTAAGTATGATAGATTCAAATCATTTTAATACAACATTTGAATTGTTGAAGAGGAAAAATAATCCTATTTTCTTGATAGGTTTATTGGAACATGGAGTAAATAAAGAAAGACTAATTTCTGCTATTACCCAATCTTGGCCATTATGTGTTAAAGAGATTATAGAGGATTCAAGTTTATTAGAAAATAGAAGAAAAAATTTTATATTAACTTTACTATCAGTGGATGGAAATGAACATGTTTTAGAAATGAATAAAGATGAATGCTTATTTAAGTATTTGAATGTTACCGAAAATTTATATATAGATATGAAAGACGAATACAATATAGATAACATAGGAAAAGCTTTATCAAAATTGAATGTTAAAATATCTCAAATTTCGTTTAATAAAATTAATAGAGATTTGGCCGCATTTATCTATAAAAACAATCTTTATGCAATCAATTACAGAAACGTAGAGAGTGCTTTTAACACATACTATTCAAATAATAATGGATTAAATTGTCTAACTGATATTTATGCGGAAGATCAGTCTTTGACTAATTATGTAGATGCAAATATTAACACTGTTATTAATATATTTAAAGATAATAACATGTCTTTTAAGGATAATGAGGAAACAGTAATAAAAATTTTAAATCACGCAGAAATTAATAGTGATACACGAATTTATTATGCTGATAATATTAAAACCAAAATCCAGGATATTGGTAAAATCAAAAGTGACGATGTATGGGAATATCTAATTTCCAATAAATGCATTGAATACACCAGTCACAATGTTATGTTGTACATAAAAGAAAAAGGATTAGATGACGTAATATCAACATTTATTAATTCGTCTGATAAGGTAATTAAAGTGGATGATACTTTAACAAATGAAGAAAAAAAGGTTTTATTAAATGATTTAATTAATAATAATATTATTTCTTTGAAAAAGTTTGACGAATTTATGGATTCGATTGGATTAAAATATATAGTATTTAGCACGACAGACGTAAATTACGAAAAAATCAACTCATTAATCAATAATAAAATCATTAAAATGAATAAAAATAATCTTCTTTTCATAAGAGATAATTATGATGAGTTTATTGTATTACAATTTGTTGATAAGAATATAGAAGATTATATAGATTTAATAGACTCAATTGATTCGAATGAAATAGAAACAGAGCATATACTTAAATCTGATATTGAGCTAGATTTAAAAATTGAATTTATAAAAAATCTGAATGAAAAGATATTAGTACTTAACAAAGATTATTGTGCAGAGATTGTAAAAAATGTTATAGAATCTGGTGATTATCTGGATTCAGATGAAGAGGTAGTACTACTTGAAAATTATTCAAAGTATCAAGAATATAAGGAATCAATTTTCTTGCATGCAAAAAAGAATATTTCTGATATCATCTATAATGAATTTAAATTAGATACTGAATTAAGAAAACAATTGATTAAGTCAGATATTTCTGAATCGTCAAAGAATAATTTGCTAATACAATCAATATATGAAGACTCACTAGACGATATTAAAAATAATTTTGTAAATTTAAATTACGAAGAATACTTAAAATTATTTGAAAAGTACAGAATTCCAAAAATTAAAGTTAATCCTGTGTCTCAAGAGATATTGTTAGCATTATCTAAATGCAAATATATAAATTCTTTCTCAAAACAAGATGATTATTATAGAATTAGTAAAAATCAAAAATATGTAAAATGAAATTAAAGAAAAAGAAAGATGAGGGTTCGGTATGGCTATCGAAGATATTAAAAAAGAATTAGAGAAAAGGTTTGCTGAACCTTTGGATGAATTTTATAAGAGAAGGATCATTTTCTGGAATGATGAAGATGGTGAGTTTTTAGATGAGATTGAATCACTGACTTTATGTAATGCAAAAGTATTGGTGTTAGAGGCTGGTCATTTGTTTTCTGCTAAACAGTTATTATCAAGTAGTGATTTGGTATCTAATTATTTAGTGTATAATCCATTGGTTGTGGATCCAGAACATGATTGGTTTTTGGATATTAAGTTATATGGTGAAGAGTATCGTGCGGATAAGACTTCTCGTTTGATGCAGGAAATGCAGATTGTGAATACGTCAGAACTTCGTCATGTAGTTAAGGATTTTAAGGGATTCTTCAATGCAGCAAGTCGTAGAAAGGCTATGGCTTCTTTTGATGGTTTTATTGATAAGAAGTCAACTCTATATATGTCTATTCTTTCGGTTATTTGTGGTGTAAAAGAAAGAGAGCCAGAGCTTATTATTAAGTCAAGTTTACTTGCTGGTGCTGATTTAGAAAATACCGTAAAGATGGATTTATTGAAGTATGGAGCAAGTCCATTGTTTTGGTCACTAGTTGGTAGTGTGACTGGATATCATGGATCTGAAAATATGGATGATTTAGTGAATCATGTAGTCTTAAGTGCAGTTTCTAGAACGATGTCGAGTGATGTATTATCAGGACTTGAATCCAAGTATTCGGATATTCATAGTGGATTTTGTTATGACTTAGTGTTTAATTGGATTCATGGTCAGGATAAAAATTCATTTAGGAGTATTGCTGAATTTGTAGAGAGTAATTTATCTTTATTGGATCGTTTTAATCAGTTTGAAATCAAAGATTTAGAAGATACGGATATTCTTCCAATTATTGATGAAGCCATTTTATCTAAATTGATGTATGCTGTTACGAAACGTAGTATGGATAATAATTCGATCATGAGTGTGATTGAAAAGCGTAGAACCTCAGCTTGGTATGATGATTATGATTATTTCTATGACGGTATTTATCAAGTGGCTTTAATGAATCAGTTCTATGATTCTCATTTGAATAGTTTCCATCATGTGGTTGCCAAAGAGATGTGGGATGCGTATACAAGTGATTATTATGTAATGGATTCTTTATATCGTGAGTTCCATATTGCATTCTCAACTTGTCTTCAAAATCTACATCCTTCTTTGGATGATTCATTTAAGGATTTGGCTGACTATGTTGAGAAAGAGTATAAGAATTGGTATTTGGATAAATTAGCTTCAAATTGGAATACTGTGATTGAACAAGATCTTTCAAGTACTGGTAAGATTACTGGTCTTTTACAACAAACAGATTTTTATCAAGACGTTGTTCGTAATGTGGATGGTAAGGTATTTGTGATTATTTCAGATGCGATGCGTTATGATGTTGCGTATGCCTTGGCTAAACAGTTAGAGGTAGAAACGACAGCGGATGTGGAAATCAGTGCACAACAGGGTATTTATCCTACAATTACGAAATATGGCATGGCTGCATTATTGCCTCATAAAGATTTAAGTGTGGTTGAAAATAATGGTTCGACTAAAGTATTAGTGGATGGACATTCAAGTGAAATGAGTGATCGTGATGGTATATTGAAGTCATATAGTGAAAATAGTGTGGCATTTAAATATAAAGATTTGATGTTAATGAAGCGTGAAGAGCGTCGTGCTGCTGTTAAGGGTAAGGATATTATTTATATTTATCATGATACGATTGATGCTTCAAGTCACAATGATGAAACAACAGTGTTTAACGCTTGTTATAGTGCTAATCATGAAATTAAGAATTTAGTGAATATGATTTGTAGTGAATTAAATGGTTTGAATGTCATTATTACATCGGATCATGGTTTCTTATATACATATCAGGAATTGAAAGAATCAGACAAGATGGAAAGATCATCATTTAAAAAGGATATTGTGGAACAAGGTCGTCGTTATGTAATCACTAATGATTTGGCAAATCCAGATTTCTTAATGCCAGTCAAAGGTATTTATAATGATGCAAATCTATTAGGCTTTGCACCAAGAGAGAATATTCGTATTAAGGGTGCTGGTGGTACTAAGTTTGTTCATGGTGGTACAAGTTTACAAGAAATGTGTGTTCCAATTATTAAATATAAGTATTTAAGAACGGGATATAAGGCTTATAGAATCAATAAGGATAAGTATGAGACAAAACCTGTAAGTATTGCCTTGCTTTCTTCAAATAGAAAAATTAGTAATATGATCTTTAATTTGAGTTTCTATCAAAAAGAAGCTGTTAAAGATAGTTATGTACAATGTACTTATAATGTTTATATTACGGATGCTAATGGTAATGAAGTGAGTGATATACAAAAAATCATTGCGGATAAGACAAGTACAATTCCTAAGGATAGGGAATTTAAGTGTACGTTTAACTTAAAATCACAACAATTCAGTAATACAGAAATGTATTATTTAGTGATTGTGGATGAAGAGGGAAAACAAGTATCTATAAAAGAAGAAGTTCAGATTGATATTGCGATGGCAATTGGTGATTTTGATTTCTTTGGTTTGGATGGTGAATAATATGTCTACAGTAAAAATTGGGAAATTAACAGATGTGGATGTTCGTGATTTATGGAAGCATGAACAATATGATTTTTCAAATTGGTTGGCAAAAGAAGAAAATATTAAACTTTTAGATGATGAGATTGGCTTAACGTTAATGGATATCAATAAAGAAGTATACATTGGATCGTATCGTTGTGATTTAGTCGCAAAAGATGAAACTACTGGTCAAATTGTGATTATTGAGAATCAATTAGAGGCGACAAATCATGATCATTTAGGAAAAATCATTACGTATGCAGCTGGTTTAGATGCGAAAACAATTATTTGGATTGTCAAAGAGGCTAGAGAAGAACATAAGGCAGCTATAGAATGGTTAAATAACAATTCGTCTTAAGAAATTGGATTCTTTTTGATTGAGCTTCATGCGTATAAAATCAATGTTTCTTTACCTGCACCTATGTTCAAGGTGGTAGAAAAACCAAATAATTTCACAAAAACGTCAAAACAAAATTATTCGGACAAGGAATTAAATCGAAGTCAAAATGAACGTTTAATGTTCTGGGAAGAATTTAATACAGTCATAGTTGCGAAGGGGAAGCCATTTAGTGTTAGAAAACCTACAACGGATCATTGGTATGATGTCGCAATTGGTACGAGTGAGGCTCATTTGGCTATTAATCTAGTAAATAAAGAAAATAAGATAGTTCTAGAATTGTATATTTTAGACAACAAAAAATTATTTGACCATCTTTATGAAGATAAAGAAAAGATTGAGAATACACTACAAATGAATTTTTCATGGGAAAGACTGGATGGAAAAAAAGCATCGAGAATCAAGCATGATGTATTGGGTTTAGATTTCTCGGATCATTCAAATTATCCGCAATTGATGGATGAGTGTATTGAGAAAATCTTAAAAATGAGAGATGTGTTTAAAAAATATTTATAGCTAAATTCTAATGCATGATGATGAATATTATTGTTTGATTGAAATTAATTAGGAGGTTCTTTATGACAGATAGAGAAGAGATAAAGGCAAAGTTACGTTCTAACTTTGATGGCAAAATAGTTCGAAAAGATTTAACAAAGAAAATTAAAGAGGGTGCCAATGTTCCTGTCTATGTGCTTGAGTTCCTTCTTGGTCAATATTGTGGTTCGGATGATGAACAGATTATTTCTCAGGGAATTGAAAAGGTTAAAAAGATTCTTGCGGATAATTTTGTTCGTCCAGATGAAGCACAGAAAACGTTGTCTGTATTACGTTCTAAAGGAATGTATACAGTTATAGATAAAATCACAATCAATTTAAATATTCGTACGGATCAATATGTAGCTGATTTTTCAAATCTAGGGATTACGGGAATTCCAATTTCGAGTGAATATCCTGAAAAGTATGATCGTTTATTATGTGGTGGCATTTGGTGTATTGTTCAATTGGAATACGTTTTTAATGAGCAGGATAAGCATTCAAATCCTATTAAGATTACCAAACTTACACCTATTCAAATGCCTCATGTCGATATCAACGATTTAAAAGAAGGTCGTAAATCTTTTTCAAAAGAAGAGTGGATAGATGTATTACTTCGCTCAATTGGTATGGAACCTGATCAATTGAATGAAAGAGAAAAGTGGTTGTTGTTACTTCGTTTAGTACCTCTAGTAGAGAATAACTATAATTTATGTGAGTTGGGTCCTAGAAGTACGGGTAAGTCTCATATTTATAAAGAGATTTCACCAAATAGTATCCTTGTGTCTGGTGGTCAGACTACAGTCGCTAACTTATTCTACAATATGAATAAGCGTACTGTTGGACTAGTTGGTTTATGGGATTGTGTAGCTTTTGATGAAGTGGCTGGTATTAAATTTAAAGATAAAGATGGTATTCAAATCATGAAGGATTATATGGCATCTGGATCTTTTGCCCGTGGCAAAGAAGAAAAGGCTGCCAGTGCATCTATGGTATTTGTAGGTAATATTAATCAAAGTGTAGATGTGTTATTGAAAACATCTTCATTATTTGATCCATTCCCACCTGAAATGGCTACAGATACTGCTTTCTTAGATCGTATTCATTGTTACTTACCTGGATGGGAAGTACCTAAATTTAGACCTGAACATTTTACGGATGACCATGGTTTTATTACGGATTATTTTGCAGAATTTATACGTGAACTAAGAAAATCACAGGAAAGTGATGCGTTAGACAAGTATTTTAAATTAGGTAAAAACTTAAACCAAAGAGATACTATTGCAGTAAGAAGAACGGTTTCTGGACTTGTAAAGTTACTTTATCCTGATGGCGAATATTCAAAGGATGAATTGGAGGAAATTCTTCGTTTAGCTTTAGAAATGAGAAGACGTGTTAAGGAACAATTGAAGAAAATTGGTGGTATGGAATTCTATGATGTCAATTTCTCTTATATTGATAATGAAACATTTGAAGAAAAATATGTTTCTGTACCAGAACAAGGATCGAGTACATTGATTCCGGAAGGAATGTGTAATCCAGGACAGGTATATACAGTATCAACTGGTAAATCTGGAATGATTGGTTTATTTAGATTGGAATCTCAATTGCTTCCTGGAAGTGGCAAATTTACATGTAATGGATTAGGAAGTGATAGAGAAGCTAGAGAGAGTACGCAAAATGCATTTAATTATTTAAAGGTAAATGGAAATCGTATTAGTCAATCTATTAGTACAACAACAAAAGACTATATTATTCAATATCAAGACTTACAAGGTATTGGAATGACAAGTACATTATCATTACCAACATTAATTGCATTATGTTCTATAGCTATTCAAAAATCAACCGTAAGTTCATTAGCTGTACTTGGTGATATTAGTGTAAGTGGTACTGTATCTAAGGTAGAAAACCTGGCAAATACTTTACAAGTTTGTTTAGATTCTGGTGCAAAGAAAGTATTATTACCAATCACTTCAGCAGTAGATTTAGGAACAGTTCCACCAGAACTTGTAGGATGTTTTAATTTAATATTCTTTAATAATGCAGAGGACGCAGTGTTTAAAGCTTTAGGGGTGGAATAGATGGGAACTATAACTAACTTAACTAAACGAAATATTATATCTTTATTTAAAAATGGATATACAAGTGATGATATATGGGGTTCCAATTATATAGAGTATGATTGTATTGGTGTTTATGAAAATGATTATGAATTTTTGGAAAGAATTTATGATTTAGATAATTTGCCAAGCAAAGATCCACGTTATGAAAATGCTAAGGCAGATATAATACATCATACAATATTAAATGATGATTATGATAAATGTTGGTTTTTCACCGATGACAGATTTGGCTTGTGTGGAGAAAATGATGAAATCTATCTTCATTTTTTATGTGAAATTTTTGATCCTTATGTGCGTGATGAATCAGAAAATTGGGAAAAATTTTTAAAGTTAGTAGATGATTTATTAAAAGAAGATGGTTGGGAATTGTTTGAATGTGGCAAAATTTCAGGTAAAGTAAAATTCGGATACCGAAGATATAATCCAGATAATTACCGATACATTCCTTTTTCTATTAGATATGAGAAACTTTTAAAAAACAAAAATTTAATTTTAACCATACCTATGTCTGTACGCGAAAAAATAAAACAATTTTTAAACAATTCAGATCAACAGTTAATAATAACAGATGATTCAGGTTTCAATTATAACTCATTCATATCAACTGAATTTTTCAATGATGTAAATAAGTTTTATGAGCCAAAATACTTTAATGGCAACAATTATGTTAGTACAGATAATATTAATAGTTTCATTATGGATAATTATCCTGAAAAAGTGTTCGATATTATAGAATATTATTCATATCAAAAGCAAGACGAAAGTTTTATAAAATTCATTAATACTATTTTTGATAATAGTGATTTACCTTTTATCTTAGAAGGTTTTAGAATAACAGAATCTAATTCCTTTAGTATTGAAGATTCAACTGACAAAGCAAAAATAAATGATGAAGATTTAAAAAGAATTATCGAATCAGCAAAAGAGTTGTTTTCTAAACATGAAATGGAATTGGCATGTGAAAAAATATGGGATGCTTTTGAAAGAGTGAAAACATATTATTATCCAGATATTAGTGACAAGAAAGGTTCAGTTGAGAAACTAGTTCGTGGTATAAGTCATGATTCATATTTTTATGATCTTTTCAATACTGAATTTAAAGCACTGACAGATATGGGTAATAAATTTCGAATTAGACATCATGAAAAAGGGAAAATTAATATTAACGATGAAAATTATTATGAGTATTTTTATAATAGATGCTTGTCTTTACTGATTCTAGTTTTAAATAGTGTAGAATCACAAACTTCTATATAAAACTATTTATAAATTATTTTGTAGTTATAAATCAATACGTGGTTTACATTTATTAATCCTATCAATAAAACTATGAAATCATTATAATTGTTATACAATATTTATATTAGGGGGAGAGTTACAAATGGAAATTAGTGTAAAATATGTATGTTTTTCCAATTATAATGATATTTTAGAAATTAAGATAAATAGCACTGTTTCTAATGAAAATTTTATAACATGCATATTGAGTAATAATGTTGAACTAATACAAGGTGAATTAATCAAAAAAATAAAGATGAATGATAGAGTTTATTCCTATTTTTATTGGTTTCATTTAAGTAATAGAAACTCATTTTTTTCGAGTATTTTAAAAATAATGCTAGATTCTGGATCTGCATATGAAAATGATGAGATTAAATATTATATTCTATATTCAGACGATGTTTGGGAAGAGTATATAGATGACTATGAATTAATGGAAAAATACTTTAATAGTGTGGATAATCAGGAAAATATTAATAATGTATATGATGCTTATATAGAAGGATTATGCAGTAATTACAAAATAGAAGATCCATATTTTATATTAGATGATGAATTAAGCCTAGAAGATTTTTCTTTCTTATATATTGATGATAGTAATGATGATATTGTTGAAGATGATGATGAAAATGATGAAGAATTTGAAACTAATACATCAGACTATTCATATTATGAAGAAACTAATGGATATGATACTTCTTGGTTAAGAATAACTCTCAGTGATTGGGACTTAAATTTTACATTAAATAACGAAAACCTTTACATAAAATTAAGAGTAATGTATCAAGGACGTTCAGGCAATATTTTAGATGATCTTCAATTATATGTGACATCTACTAATGGTAATAGCATTCAACCTTATGGTTATATTTCTGATTATGGTGAAATACCAAGAAAAATTGATATTTGGAGCGATAATGAGTACCATAATTTATGTTTAGCACCAGTATTTCCAATTAAAGAAGATAGTAAATATATTGAACCTGGCATGAGATTTACATTTTCATACAAAGATTTAAGAAAGAAATATTATGTTAGAAAAACGTTTATTTATAACGGTTATATTTTTGGTGATGAAGAATTATTCGCATACCCATTAAAATAAATGATAAAGGAGTTATTATGTACACAATATTATTTCCATCGGATTATTTTAATCGAAATAAAATCGATGCTGAATTAGAACAAGAATATGAGGCTGCTATTAAAGCAGGATTTGATGTAATGTTGTTTGATTATTCTTCTTGGTTTGAATCTAAAAAACTCGTGTTGAATCAAAATGTTGATTGTGATCTTGTTTTATATCGAGGATGGATGATGAAGCCAGAATTATATTGTGAGTTTGAAAAGCAATTAAAGGGTTTAGGATATTATGTAATTGTTGATTCTAGTTCTTATAAAAGACTACATGAATTTGTAAATGTATATCCAATTATACGAAATGATACAGCACCTATGATGAAGTTTCCTTTACATACAAGAATGGATGTGAAATTTCTTCAAGACATTTTTGGTCGTTTTATGGTAAAAGATTACGTTAAATCTGTAAAGGGAAGTGATTTTCCTGTTTATTTTGATTCAACAATTACACAATCTGAATTTGATGGTTGGATGGAAAAATTTTATCAATATCGCGGTGATTTATTAACGGGTGGAATCTGTATCAAGAAATACTTAGATTTAAAAAAATATGATAGTCATACAAATGAATATCGAGCTTTTTATTATCATAATGAATTGATGATTTTAATGAAGAGTTCAAATCAAAGCGATGCTTGTTGTAATCCACCATTTGAATTGATTCATAAATATAAAATATTAGATAGTCCATTCTTTACACTTGATTTTGCACAATTAGAAGATGATTCATGGATCATCATTGAGTCTGGAGATGGTCAAGTGTCTGGAATTACAGATTCAAGTCAAACTGAAACATTTTATAGAATGTTAAAAGAAAAAAACTAACCCCAGGAGCAAAGGCATCTCGAAATACATCTTACTGGCACAGCCAGCCCAGCTTTATCCATCACAAGTTAGTTTATCTATGTTTGATACTATATATTTTAAAAAAAATCTAGAATAAAAAGAAGATGATAATATGTTAGGAGCTATTATTGGTGATATTGAAGAAGCAGCTTATGCTTACTTGGATGAGCATTAAAAGATGTATTAAGAAGATGGAAGAAATATATGAGAGGTGACGAAACATGGATGAAGTAGTTGAATTATTATCTGATATTTTATCTGAGTTAAGAGATATGAATGAAAAAATCGATGAGCTTATAGAATATCATAGTGGAGATTGTGAAAGAAATGATGTGTTAGAGGAACTAAAAGGAATTAGTTATAATACTCAAAATAATAATGTGATTTCAGATATTTATAATGTAGTAACAGAAATTCAGGGTGATACTACTTATAATGATAAAATAGAAGAAGTTTGTAATAAACTTGATGATATTGATGATAGTATTAATAATTTAGGCTAGATTTTGTGGTATCATATAAGTAATGATATATCTTTCCAAATCAGTTATTAAATATAATGTGGCATTGTCTGATTTGAGATGATGCCTTTTATTTTGTGGGGTTGGGTTATGCAGGATTTTAAGTTACTTACTAGACAATTGTTAGAAACATATTTAGGTTCGGATACGTTGAGTGATGTTGCGATTCAAGATTTTCTGGATTCGAATGCGAGTATTATTGGTACGGGAAAACAAGAATTCTTTAAAAATATTGAGCACTTTTTAAATTCTTTCAAATTTAATGTGGAGAAACGTAAGGATATTCATTTTGAATTTAAAGATTTAAAAATAGAAGAAAATATTGTGGATGATCAATGTGTCTTTGTGTATGGATCCGTTCAAATTTATGGCCTTTATGATAAAGAAGTTCCAATTATGCAATTGGATTCTCGCTTTACTATTATTTATGGTGTAAGGGATGGAAAATGGAAGGTGCTTCATATTCATCATTCGATTCCGGACAAAGAACAATTGGAAGATGAAGAGTTTCCAATTACTTTAGGTAAGCAGGTGCAACAAGCTCGACATGAAGTTGAGGCATTATCGGCTGGGTATTCCTATATTTGTTTGATTAATCTAGAGACAGGTGATGTGGAATTAATTAAAGGAAATAATATTCCTGGCTTAAATGGACGCTATACTCAGACGGATCATAATATATTATTAGAGCAAGTAAATCGTTTGATTGCAAAACCATTTAGAAAGAGTAGTGTTGAATTTTATGATAGTAAGACCATCGGGTAACCAAAATCATTTAGGGTTTTAGCGCAATCATTTGGGGTCTAGTTCGGGGTCTGTGAATATTCGTTAAAATTTCAAATTCAAAAGAGATGTAAATCTGTATGTTGGTACATGCAGAAATGCATCTTTTTTTTAGTTGTGTTTTTCTTACTGTGATTATTAAATTGTAGTTATATTTTTATATTATTTTTTCTTATTATATGATCCGCGTTTTTTTCCTTTATTCTTTTTGATCTCATCTTTTGGTTTAGGAATACCTCTAACGCTTGGATTGTCTCTTGTAGCCCAGAGAATGCGATTGCGTGTATAATTAAAATCAGAGAATCCTCTCGATTCTCTCTTAAGATCTTTCGGCTTTCGGTTGAAAGACTCCATAGGTCCATTGGAAAGACGTGCATAGTATTCTTGCTCGTTTCTTGCACTCTTTCTATAGACCTTTACTTTAATAAAGGAATTAACGATAGGTTCCTTGTTCTTGATAAGAAACAAGGCAAAATCACTAAATATCGACTGATCTGAATATTTATATTTGTTGATCAAAGCGTTTAGATTTGTCAGTACATCGAATTCACTTTCGTATTCCTGATTGTTGAATTCAATATAATCCTCTTTTAGATCACGAAGCTTTTCAAAGTTTGGATCCAATTCTAGAAACATTTTCTCAATGGTGAATGTATCTACATTCATACCTAGCATTTTATGATAATAGCGTTTTGTTGAATAATTAATTTCATCATGGTTTTTAAGGATAACCCATTTATAGTTTTGTAACAGAATTACTTCTTTAGAAGGCTTTATAGATTTATCATCACGGTTCGTATCGTGATTTTTTTCTTTTAGCCTTTGTTCGTCTCTTTTTTTGTATCTCTTCATTACTTTGTAGATGTAAGTATTCATGCGAGATATTATAACCTTTACTACATGAAACGAATCGAGGATTGTGACCGCATTAGGAAAATACTCTTCAGGCATAGTAAGATAAGTCTTATAAGCATCAGATATTACACCTTTGACATTTAATCTTTCCTTAAGTGGAATAGATAGAAAGTAGTTTTCAAGTGTAGAATGCCATCGATTATGAACGATATCGATGATTTCTCCAGTAGAAAAATCCATAATGACAAATGCATATTTTTCGGTATTACTGATGTCCAGATATACTTCATCTACAGATATGTATTCAGGCAAAGGAAGTCTAGGAAGATCCACATAGCGCTTGAATATAAGACGGGCAGCAGAATCAGATATATTGAATTGAGCTGCAATCTCGGCTGTTGATTTAGTAAGAGTCTTGAATGCATTAAGAATCAAATATGGCGTGATATTTGAAGAATGTGAGTATTTATCCAAAAACGGAAAGGAATCATTCTCTGTGAGTCCGCACTCCTTACACACCCATCTGCGCTGGCGTACTATCAAGTAAGTGTTCATTGAATCCTGAGAGATTGGATGATTTACTTTACGAACATAGATACCCTTGGAATGCATACGAGACTGACACATAGGGCAAAGAGTAGGCTTTAAGTTTTTTTCGATATAAACAAATTTATCAGAACCGATGATTTCAATCTTAGTAACAGTGTATGTACCATCATCAGTCAGATTAAGAAGAGCCAGATAATTAGAATTTTGATTCGTGTTGTGTTCCATAATAAATTTTACCTCCTGAACAACGTAGAAAAACACAACACATTCATTATAGAAGATAAGATACTCTAAAAACTTTAAAAAGTTTTTAGAGCAGGTTATAAACGCCTCTAAATAATTTGATGTTAGCATATAAATAGGACTAGTCAAAAAGAGAAAATTTACACCAGTGGTACAATAGAAAGAGGATGATTCAAAGACAAAGGAAGGTAAAAGAAAATGGCAAATAAAAAGAAACAGTTTGATCAAGAATTTAAACAAAATGCAGTCAATTATTGTTTAACACATCCAGAACTAAGTCGTAAAGAATGTGCTAAAAATTTAGGTATTGGAGATAGTACTTTATACAGATGGAAGCAAGAAGCTAAAGCCAATAACAACCAGGCAACATTTAAAGGTTCAGGGAATCTAACAGAGGCTGAGCTTGAAAACAGACGTTTAAAACGTGAATTAAAGGATACGCAAGATGCTCTTGAAATTCTAAAAAAAGCCATCAGCATTCTGGGAGAATAACACAAGTTCTGTACTGTCTTGTTTCTGAAGAGTCTAAGGTCGACAAAGACTTTTCGGTGACTGGAGTGCTAAGTAAGCTACATTTGTCAAAATCAGGATATTACAATTATCTGCATCGAAAACCAAGCAAGCAATCTATATCTAAGAAAGAGAGAATGCAAGCGATTCA
>NZ_JACRWH010000023.1:0-28996 GCF_014306155.1 Holdemanella hominis
GATAATAGGCCACATATTTCAACCTGTATGTCAACAAAAAAATTCAAATTTTCCATAAAAAAAAGAGGAGCACATTTTTTGTGTTCCCCTCAAAACCGTCATTTCTTAACTTAATGACATTGGGTTTTGCACCCTTTTTTTTTGCACCCTTTTGTACTTCTAACTTCTTGTTTTTATAAATTTTATTTTCAGATTAACCGCTTCTAAAACAATAACTTATTTATTACTAATATATAACCAAAACTTTCATTGCACAAACAACCTAGGAAAAGAAAAAAAGTGTCATAAGACACTTTATCATTATTTACGGTTTGCGTTTACCGATTTCATGATTTGACGAATCTGTGCTTCACTAGGTTTACGTCCCATTTGTAAGAACATTGCACGAATCATCTTTTCATTAATAGGTGGATTTTCTTTAATTTCTTTTTCAAACTTCTTACGAGTGAAGTAGAAAGTAACCAAGCCACCAATGATGGCTCCCACTATCGTATAAAAAATTGATACACCCATATTTTAGTCAACCTCACTATCTACTCATCTATTTTACTATCTTTTTGGTGTTTTGACAATATGAATTGACCACTATATTCCGTTAAAATAACGGAAACAAAGATCAAAAGTCCCCCTAAAATCATAATTGGACTTTTCTCTTCATGCAACAATAAAAATCCAAATACATTCGCAAATAAGGATTCTGTACACAAAAGAACACTCGCACTTGATGCATCTGTATATTTTTGTGCCAAAGTCTGAAGTTGAAATGCCAAGAACGTTGCTACTATGATCATATAAGCACAACTCATGTACGCATGTGCAGTGATTGTTTGTGGTATCGTCTCTAAACTTAAGGCTAGTGGAATCGAAAGGATAGCCGCAACACTCATTTGTACAGCATTGATCGCAATTGAATTCGAATTTTCTGTCGCATACTCTAAAGATATGATGTGACACGCAAAGAAGAAGGCACATGCTAAAGATAGACTATCGCCAAAACTAAATGAGAAATACCCTTTAGATAAGCTTAGGCAGGCAATTCCTGCAAGACAAACAACACTTGCCGCAAGTTGACGATTGCTCGGTTTATTTTTCCATAATAGCCATACAATATAGGGTACAAGAACGACGTTGACAGCTGTTAAAAAGGCATTTTGACCTGTATTCGTTAAGAATAAGCCAAAGGTTTGAAACGCAAAAGCAAAGTACATTAAAACACCTGAAATACTTCCACGAAATAAGGCTTCCCTAGAAATCTTTACACGACTGACTAAACATACAATAATACTAACGATGCTAGCGCCAATAAAACGAATCATTAAAACAGTAAAAGGATCAAATGTTTGCAAAGCTGCATCGGTCGCAATAAAACCGCCACCCCAAATGGCCGCAACCAAAAGACATACTAAATTAGCTTGTTGTTTACTCATGCTTTTTCCTCATCAAATAAAGAGGGTTGTTCAAAATCATCTTGTTTGACCCAAGAACCATCCGTAATATTTTCAAGTGGTGAGACCCACTCAAACTTGTCTACTTTGCCTAGTGGTGAAGAGAATGTGGATTGGGCATTCATCAAACTGATTTCTTTGGCCTCAAAGCGCATAATATCTTCTGCATAAATTTCAAATGGTGTATTTAAATCAACCATATGTACATTTAATATCACATTCGGATTGGACTTCACTAACTTACAAATACGATTTCCTTTCGCCGGACGATTTAATGCCGCAATCTCCGTTTGTTTCATACGCTTTAAAGAAAGGGTTGTCGTAGAAACTAAGACTTGTTCCTCACGATTTTGACTAACACAAATAGAAGCTATGCAATCATCCTTTGATAGATTCATCGCCTTCACACCTTTGGATTTATTTGAAACCAACGGAATTTGTTCAACCGGATACATCAAGCCATAGCCTTGTTCACTTACCAGAATGACGTGATCATCTGGTTTATAAGATAAAGATACATTAATCATTTCGTCCATAGCCCCAATCTTCATACATGCCATTGTTTTATTAGAACGTGAAACTTCAAATTCTTTTAATTCGGTACGCTTGATCATACCATGACGACTTGCACTTATAACATGAACTCCTGTTTTAAAGGAATCCAATACATAGGCTGCGATAATTTTTTCACTTGAATCCATCTTAATATAATTTGAGATATGACCACCCAAATCTTTCCATTTTGCCTCTTCAATCTGATAAACCGGAATATATCCATATGTACCACGGTTTGTGAAGAAAACTAATGTCTGTAATGTATGACTCGCTCCGTAACAAACTAATGAATCTGTATCTTTTCGTTGTGTCATGGATTCACTAGAAGCATTATAGCTTCGCATAGATACACGCTTGATATAGCCATCACGCGTAATTGTGATCATACATTCTTCTTTGGAGATCATAGCCTTTTCATCAATTACGATTTCTTTCACTTCATGTACAATATCCGAAAGACGAGGTGTATTAAATTCTTCATTCACCTTTTCTAATTCTTCCACCATGACTTTATGAAGTTCATTCTTATTTGAAATGATTTTTTCTAATTGGACAATGTCACATTGTAGTTGTTTAAATTCTGCCTTTAATTCTTTAACATCTGTATTTGTTAAACGATATAAGCGCATTACGACAATAGCTTCTGCTTGTTTTTCTGTAAAGTCAAAACGTTCAATCAAATTCTTTTTGGCGTGGGCCTTATCTTTTGATTTACGAATGATACGAATGATCTCATCCATTACACTTACAGCTTTGATCAAGCCTTCTAATATGTGTGCACGATCTTTTTTAGAGGCTAAATCATATTTACTTCTACGAATCACTACATCTTCTCTATGGTTGATAAAGGCATCTAACATCATGGCTAATGACATTTGTACGGGTGCCTTGTTCACAATCGCAATGACGTTGTAATTGTATGATATTTGAAGATCTGTATTTTTATATAAATAGTTTAAGATCTGTTCATCATTACTATCTTTTTTAAGATCCACGACAATTCTTAATCCCGTACGATCACTTTCGTCACGCACATCTAAAATGCCATCGATTTTTTTATTTAAACGAATCTCATCAATTTTCTTTACCAAGTTCGACTTGATTACTTCATAAGGAATCTCATGAATCACAATTTGTTTAATTGTACGTGTTGGTACAATTTCCACTTTAGAACGAATTAAAATACGTCCACGACCTGTTTTAAAGGCTTGTTTGATTCCGTCAAGTCCCATCACGATGCCGCCTGTAGGAAAGTCAGGACCTTTCACAAACTGCATCAATTCTTCTAATGAACAATCGGGGTGTGAAATACGATAAATACTTGCTTGTACAACCTCATTTAAATTGTGAGGTGGAATATTTGTGGCATATCCAGCTGCAATACCTGTAATACCATTGACTAATAAGTTAGGAAAGCGTGCTGGAAGTACAGTTGGTTCCATCTTCTCATCGGAAAAGTTGGGTGCCCATTCCACTGTATCTTTATCAATGTCCTGCAACAAAAAATCACTAATTTTGGCTAAACGCGCTTCTGTATAACGCATCGCAGCCGCCGGATCGTCATCGATAGATCCATTGTTTCCTTGCATGTCAATTAAAGGATTAGTAATCTTCCAATTTTGTGACATACGAACCATCGCATTATATACAGAGCTATCCCCATGAGGGTGATAGTTACCAATGACGTTACCGACTGTTTTTGCGGATTTATGATATGGCTTGTTGTAAGTATTCCCATCTTCATACATCGCATATAAAATACGTCTTTGTACTGGCTTTAAGCCATCTCTTGCATCTGGTAAAGCACGCTCTTGAATAATATATTTAGAATACCTGGCGAAACGATCGGCCATGATATCTTCTAAAGAATTCTTTAAAACATTATGTTTTACTTCTTTTTCTTTCACGCATTTACCTCCTTATAATCATCTTCTAGAGTAAATACAACATTGTCTTCGATCCAATTACGGCGAAGCTCTGCCTTATCTCCCATTAATTCAGTCACTCTTTTTTCAGCCATCATCGCATTTTCAATGGTCACACAAAGTAAAGTTCTTGATTCAGGATTCATTGTGGTATCCCAAAGCTGAGTGGCATTCATTTCACCAAGACCTTTATATCGTGTAATGGTGTAACCATTTTTTAATTCGTTTTTTTTCTCATCTAATTCTTCATTTGTATATAAATAGTATTCTTTACCCGCCTTGGCAATCCGATATAGTGGTGGCAAGGCAATATACAACATTTCATGCGTAATTAAATCACGCATATAACGATAGAAGAATGTCAATAATAAGTTTTGAATGTGAGCTCCATCATCATCGGCATCGGTCATGATAATGACTTTATAGTAGTTTGAATCTTCAGCCGTAAAATTTGCACCTACACCAGCACCTAAAGCATGAATAATGGTATTTAATTCTTCATTCTTTTCGATAGCTTCAAGACTTGCCTTTTCTGTATTCAATACTTTACCACGCAAAGGAAGAATCGCTTGGTATTTTGAATCACGGCCCTGTTTTGCAGAACCACCCGCAGAATCTCCTTCGACTAGATATAATTCTTTTCTTCTGGCATCCTTACTTTGAGCCGATGCCAACTTTCCAGATAACACTCTTTCCGAACGATTTTTTCCTTTTCCATTACGAATATCGGCACGTGCTTTTCTTGCGGCATTACGAGCTTGAGCTGCCTTGATGATCTTACGTACTAGAGCATTGGCAACCTCTTTATTTTCTTCCAAGAAGTAACGAAGGTTTTCCGACACCACCGTTTCTGTTGCTGGCTTAGCTTCTGGAGTACCTAACTTTTCTTTGGTTTGCCCTTCAAATTGTAGATAATCTTCTGGAATTGTCAGATTGATGACTAATGTCAAACCTTCTCTGACATCATTCCCTTCAAATCCTTTATCTTTTTCTTTTAAGAAACCATTCTTACGAGCATATTCATTAAAGACTTTCGTAAAAGCTTGTTTCGCACCTGTTTCATGAGATCCGCCATCACGCGTACGAACCATGTTTGTGAATGAGAAAATGTTCTCTTGATATTCATCTGTATATTGGAAACATCCTTCTACAATGATCTGGTTACTTTCACCTCTAAAACTAATTGGATCATGCATTGGTGTATGATCTTGATTTACTTCTTCAATAAAGGCTTTTAATCCATCTTCATATTGGTAAACGACTTCTCTTTCCTCTTTTCGCTTATCGCGTACAATCATTTTTAACCCTTTTAATAAGAAAGCATCTTCTTGGGCTCGTTCACAAATGGTTGAATATGAAAAGTGAACCGATTTAAAAATAGATGGATCCGGTTTAAAGGAAACAATACTTCCGGTATGATTGGTTTTTCCTACTTTTTCAAGTTTTCCAATCTTACTTCCCCCGTTTTCAAAAGTCATACTCCATACATCTTTTCCATCATGTACCATAACTTTGCACCATGTACAAAGAGCGTTCACAACACTTGCACCTACACCATGCAAACCTCCAGCACTTGTATAGCCTCCATGACTTGTAAATTTACCACCAGCATGCAGAATGGTAAAAATAACTTGAAGTGTACTCACCCCTGATTTATGTTTTCCAACAGGCATTCCACGCCCGTGGTCTTCTACTGTAACACTGCCATCTTTTTCTAGTATAATTGTGATTTCATCGCCATAGCCATTTAAAGCTTCATCAATCGCATTATCGACAATTTCCCATACTAGATGATGCAGACCTTTTGAATCGGTAGATCCAATATACATTCCTGGACGCTTTCTTACGGCATCCAAACCTTCTAAAATAACGATACTACTTTCATCATATTGTTGTTTTGGCATACTATCCCTACTTTCCAACGTAATTTTTATTATATCAACAAATCAAAAAAAGTGCACATAAATTCCGTCAAATCCATCTCATTATACGCGCCGTATAGACACTATACATGTACATTTCAGGCATTTAACATACCTCATACTTAAACTATTTCAAGAGTTCCCATCATACTTTCTTGATTGTACATAAATTCATTAAAGTGAGTTTCAATGCTCATTTTTGAATATATATTTTAAATCCACACTATTTATGTCAAATTATTAATTTTTCCATACAATTCTCGACTAAGTGGATCAAAACTGCTAAAATAAATTTCGAGGTAGAAGAGATGAAAACTATTTTATGTATTTTTTTAGGTTACTTATTAGGATCTTTACCCTTCGCATTGATCATTGGTAAAGTTTTCTATCATACAGACATTCGCCAATATGGCTCAGGAAATCTAGGTGGAACGAACGCAGGAAGAGTTCTTGGAAAAAGAGCGGGAATTTCTGTCATTGTGTTTGATGTATTAAAAGTTGTTCTTGCGATTGCGATCGCAACACTAGTATCGAAAGTTGCTGGTATCTGGACAGGACTTGCCTGCTGCATCGGACATTGTTATCCAGTCTTCGCAAAATTCCATGGAGGAAAAGCTGTTAGTACAATGTTCGGCTTCTTGTTTTCTACAAGCATCTTCTTATTTCAAGACGCAAGCTACTTACTTGTACCATTTGGCATGTTTCTAGTTGTCCTATATCTATTTAAATATGTATCTTTGGCCAGTATGTGTGCAGCCATCGCAAGCAGCTTATATATTACGGCATTGATGCTAGGATTCAACGTGGAAAGCATTTCAGTTATTGTCGCAAGCTGGCTAATGACAGTTCTTGTGATTTACAGACATCGTACAAACATTGAAAAAATCAAAAAGGGTACAGAAAATACAATTTCATGGTTATAGAAAGTTTTTTAAGAAACTTTCTTTTTTTTATGTCTTTTTCACATTGGAATCGTATCATAGTATGTATGAACTATTTATACTACGAATACAAATCCAGTACTGTTTGCACTGTTAAAGAAGATGAAAAGTTATACTACAAGAGTTTAAGCACGCAAAATTATTTAAACGAAAAATGCTTATTAAATGGATCCACCCTTAAAGGAAGACAAGAAGCCTTTGTGTATCAAATGAAAGTTAAAAAATATATTCCTGTTGTTGTATCCATTTCAAGAAAGGAGATCTACTTTCCCAACAAATCGAAAAAAGCACATGACTGTATCTGGATCAATTATGCCAATATTAAAGACGTCACTTACTTTGAGTCCACTTGCACAATCACATTTCATGATGGTTCCAAACTCGATTGTGAGCATCCTAAACGAATTCAACAAACGCTAAAACAAATTTTCCGCTACCTAAATAAAAATACACCGGATTAACCGGTGTATTAGTGGCAACCTCCACCACATGATGAACAATCATGTGAACAACTTGATTGTTGCATTTGTTCTTCATGACGAAGTGTATTTACGCCAAGACCCTCAATACATACTCTGGCATTATCGGCTAAATTCGATACTTCCACAATTGTACATGCTGGGAATGGTTCATCGACAAAGTTTTTGAATGTATTCAAGAATGCTTCTTTATCCTCGATATTCTTTAAATACACAGTGAACTTCACAACATGGTGAAGCTGTAAACCATAGTTTGATAAAACATCAATCACCTTATTGATAGCTGTAATTGTCTGTTCCTGAATGCTTTCACCAAGTCCATTCTGACCACTTAAATAAAAGAAGTCTCCTAATTGAACCATATTTGAAACACAAGATGTTCCCTCTTGTTTTCCTGCTGATTTTAAAAATATATTCATAGTACTAAATTCCTTTCTTCTCCTATTATATAGAATCTACGCCATCTTCTAAAGTGTTTTGCACTAAAATTTCTCTAGGCTTACTTCCTCTTGCAGGACCAATGATACCATTTGCCTCTAAAACATCCATCAATCTTGCCGCTCTAGAATAACCCACAGAGAACTTTCTTTGAATCAAAGACGTACTTGCCTTTCTAGATGCAATCACAAAACGCTTCACTTCCTCATACAAAGGATCGGCCGTAACATTTCCCGCTTCATTTCCTTGATTTTGTAAATCTTTTAATTGAATAAAGGCATCATCATATTTTGGTCTTGCCTGCGATTTCACAAATGCACAAATGTTATTAACTTCTTCATCCTTAATAAAGACCCCCTGGATACGACGAGGACTCGTCTCACCATTTGGTAAATACAACATATCTCCATTTCCTAGTAAACGCTCTGCTCCAGCTTGATCCAAAATCGTTCTTGAATCGACAGCTTGTGATACCGCAAACGCAATACGACTTGGAATATTTGCCTTAATAACACCTGTAATGACATCCACACTCGGTCTTTGTGTGGCAACAATCAAATGAATACCTGCGGCACGAGCAAGTTGTGTAATTCTTTGAATACTTGCTTCAACTTCTTTAGCTGCCACCAACATCAAGTCGGCTAACTCATCAATAATAATCACAATACGAGGCAATACTTTTAAATGATCATTCTCATGATTTTTGACATACTCATTATATGCCGTAATATTACGAACACCTAATTCACCAAACAAGTCATAACGACGGTCCATCATTTCTACAATGACCTTTAATGCCTTATTGGCAAGATCACCATCCGTAATCACTGGTGATAATAAATGTGGTACATCATTATATGGAGTAAACTCTACTTTTTTAGGATCAATCAAAACTAATTTTACTTCATCTGGCTTTGTTCGCATTAAAATAGAAGAAATAATCGCATTGACACAAACCGATTTACCACTACCCGTAGCTCCTGCAATCAATAAGTGTGGCATACGATTTAATTCCCCATAGACATTATTTCCCATTAAGTCTTTTCCTAAACAGAAAAGTAACTTTTTATCTTTCATCGAATCCGGTATTGTACGCATCAAATCCTTCATCTGAACACTTGTCTTTTCAACATTTGGAATTTCGATTCCAACACTTGCCTTACCCGGGATTGGTGCTTCAATACGAATATCCTTAGCCGCAAGCCCCATCTTGATATCATTTTGTAAGTTACTGATTTTATTCACACGAACACCAAGTTCTGGCTTGATTTCAAATTTTGTGACACTTGGACCAATATGAATCTGTACAAGCTTAGCCTCCACACCAAATTCATGTAAGATCTCAATCAGTTTTTCACCTTTTTCCTTCGCTGTAGTTACATTCGCGTTGGATCTTGATTTTCTTTCCATATCCTCTAAAACATTTAATTTTGGAAGCTTATAGTTTTTAAAACCTGAATTTTCATCCGCAACATAATGTTTAGGTTCAACCCTTTCTACAATACCCTCATTGACAACAGGAACTTCTTTTTTGGTCTCTACAGGACTCGGTTCATCATCCACATCCACCATAAAGCTTGGCTTTCTAGGTTCTAAATCACCAATAATCAAAGGCTCATCCATTTCTTTTTCTTCATTCACAGCATCTGGTTGTAATGGTTTTACAGGATCGGCATTAATAATTTGAAAACTCGATTCATTTGTATCTACATCTTCAAAAATAAAGTTTTTACGATCAATCGAAACAGGTGTTTCCTTGATTGGAGCACTCTTCATTACTTTTTTAGGTTTTCTTTCAAAACCTACAATTTTTTCATAACCAAGCATTAAGATAGCTAGCACAAAAAACAGTAGTACCATGACATAGGTTCCAGAATAATCGAATAATGACTGAAAAAGACATAGCAACAAAGCTCCTGCTAATCCAGAATATATTTTCAAATGACCTGTAATAATATTACCGGCATTTTCCATAATATATTTTAAGCCATAGCTACCTGGGTGTGGTTTAAACTCTATAATTGAAGAAATCAAACTTAAGCCAAGTGCCAAAAATAAGATTCCAAACATATAACGCTTACGAATCACAGGCTGTTCCTTATGGAAAATAAGAACGGCACACAAGGTAGCATTCAAAATAAATAATCCATTTGTTAAAGCTCCAAATAAGAATTCAAAGAAATGTTTTAAAAAAGCTCCTACAATGCCAAATTCTAAAACGACAATAAAACTAATACATATCATACAAATAAGGAAACACAAACGAAATAAGTTTGAGTGCAACCAAGACGTTTGTGTTTTCTTTTTCGTAGATTTTCTTCGTGTTGTTTTTTTTCTGGCTTTTGCCATACTTACCCCACTTTCTACTTATTTAAGTTTATTTCTAAAATAACCGGTAAAATCATCGGTCTTTTTGCGGTTTGTTTATAAAGATATTTAGAAACCTTATCACGAATCAAGTTCCGCGTTTCTAAATTGTCATACGTTTTATTTTCAACCGCCTCGTTGATCGTATCTTCCATAATTTTAGCTACATCACCCGTGATGTATTCTGCATCACGCAAATAGATCAATCCACGACTTTGTACATCTGGACCATTAATGATTTTCTTTGTCTTTGCGTTGATACCAATTGCTAAAATCATGACACCATCCGTACTCAAAGTTTCACGATCTTTTAATACGACACCCGCCATATCCCAATTTTCTTTTCCATCGATCATTGTTTCATGGAGCTCTAATTCTATGGCGCAAGAAACCAATTTACGATTTTCAAAAGTGGCAACCTGTCCATTATCTAAAATGATAATGCGGCTTGGATCATATCCCATTTCACCCGCAATCTGTGAATTCATGTGCAACAAACGATATTCCCCTTTGATTGGAATATAGTATTTTGGTTTTGTAAGGAAGATCATCATTTTCAAATCCTCTTTACTAGGGTGCATACTCAAAACATTCTTATCTAAGACGATGATTTCACCCTCTTTTTTGTACATGTCATTTTCCATGCTCTTGAATTCATTTTCAACACCAGGTACAACTGGACTTGCGACCACAATGACATCATCCTGATCAAACACAATAGATTCTAATTCATTGTTGGCAATGTTGTTGATAGTTTTGAATAAAGATTTACCTTGCCCTGAAATGATTACGACAACATCTTTCATTGAGTTATCAAAATCAGCTGGATCAATCACTAAAGAAGGATCCATCTCATACCCAATTTCTTTTAATCGTCCTACTAAATCACGTAATTCTTTTGAATAGAATACCATCTTACGACGACTTGCCATACAACAATCAATGATTTCCTGAATACGATATACACTTTGTGTATACACACTCACAAAGACACGCTTATTTTCATGTGTTTCTAAAACCTGTAAAAGCTTAGGGGAAATACGATGACTCGGAGAAGTGTGTCCACTTCTTTCTGCCCCTTTACTTTCCTGCAACAAAACCAATACACCTTCGTTACCAAGTTCTGAAATCGTTGTGAAATCAGCACGATATGCATCATCTAAATCATCATAGTCTTCAATAAATTCACCAGAATATACAATATAGCCTTGATTTGTACCAATCGCTAAACCAAATGTTCCTGGATACGCATGCGTAATTGGGAAGAAAACAACTCTTCTTTTGCCGATACGCTTTTTGTCATTACGCTTTACAGAATGTACACGCACACCTGTAATATGTTCCTGACGAATCATTTTCTGTACTTCTTTTACAGCTAATGGAGCGGTATAAACATCACAAGGGACTTGTTTTAATAAATATGGTAAAGCTCCCATTACGTCATCATGACCATGCGTAATAAAAATACCCACAACACGATTTTTATTTTCAACTAAATACGTAAAATCCTGAATAATAAACTCGATACCTAATGACTCCTTGTTGTCAGGAAACTTGATACCCGCCTCTATTACATAGATGGATTCATCCACCTCCACACAGAATAAATTTTTACCATCTTCATCTAAACCACCAAGGGCAAAGATACGGATTTTTTCAGTTAATGAAGGAATTTTTTCTTCTTTCATATTATCTCCTTTTAAATAGTATTATTTTTCTAAATTATATCACACCGCAACGCCATCTAAAGAGAAACTTTTCGCCTCTGTAATTTTAACTTCTACAAAATCTCCAGGCTGAATATTTTCACCTTTAAAGTTAACTAATTTTTGGGTGTCTGTATATCCAGAATATACCTTTTCATTCTTCTTACTTAAGCCATCCACTAATACGGTAACAGTACGACCAACATAAGCTTTATTCTTTTCTAAAGCCAAATCATTCCATGTTTTATTTAATTTCGCTAAACGCTTTCTCTTTGTCTCCATATCAATCGAGTCATGCATACGACTAGCTGGTGTACCAGGTCTTGCTGAGAAAATAAATGTAAAGGCATTATCGTATTTACAATAACGAACCACATCTAGAGTGTGTTCAAACTGCTCATCGGTTTCATTTGGGAAACCAACAATGATATCTGTTGAAACAGAAACATTTGGAATTGTATTGACAATCTTATCATATAAAGCTAAGTATGATTCTTTTGTATAACGACGACCCATTAACTTAAGTACATCATCATCTCCTGATTGTAGTGGCAAATGAATAAATGGCATGATATTGTCATATTTTGCGATTATATCAATCATTTCTTCAGAGAAATCCCAAGGGTGACTTGTTGTAAAACGAACACGAGGAATGCCAATTTTAGCAACTTCTTCTAATAATGTTGCAAAATCCTGTTCATTATCCATATCTTTTCCATACGCATTTACGTTTTGTCCAAGCAATGTGATTTCCTTATAACCCTCATTCTTAAGTTGTTGAACCTCTTTTAAGATTTCAGACATCTTACGTGAACGCTGTTTACCACGAGTATAAGGAACAATACAATATGTACAGAATTTGTCACAACCATACATAATATTGACCCAAGCCTTGAATGTTCCAAAACGGTGTACCGGTAGATTTTCGTAAACCTCTCCTTCTTTAGAGTAAATCTTTACAACTTTTTTACCCTCAACCATACAACTATAAAGCATGCTAGGAAGCTCTTGAATATTGTGTGTTCCAAACAATAAGCGAACTTGAGGATATTTCGTTAATAAAGTTTCAACTAAACCTTCCTCTTGTGCCATACATCCACAAACACCAATCACAAGATCTTTGTTTTCGCGATATAAACGTTTGAAGTTACCAATCTCACCCAATACTTTTTCTTCCGCATTTTGACGAATTGCACAAGTATTGATAATTATGACATCACTGCCTTCAGCCGTTTCATTAGGTACAAATCCTAGTTCATCTAAAATACCAGCCAATGTTTCACTATCACGCTCATTAGCCTGGCAGCCATATGTAGAAATAAAATATTTTTTTCCTCTTCCCATCATACGAGCCGCTTCAGGAATATTAAATGTATCAATACGATCTATTGTATTTGTAGTACGCTTTTGTGCTTCTTTTAAATCGGGTAATACCCATCCTGGTTTTTGTTTCATGTGATCTCCTTTCGAAAAAAAATGCCAAGCACTAAGCTTGGCAAATGTGTTAAAATTTGAATTACTGGTTGATTGCTCCAACAGGGCAAGTTCCTACGCATGAACCGCAGTCGATGCAAGTTCCTTCGTCACAAACTGATTTTCCTTCATCGTCTAATGAAAGAGCTCCTACAGGGCATCCTCCTACACAAGCACCACATCCGATGCAAGCATCTTTATCGATATTTACTGCCATTGTTATTTCCTCCTTGTTTATTAATTTATACTCAAATTATAACTATAACCAAGTAGTGAATCAAGACAGTTTAGTAAGTGTAGGCTTACCGTAATTCATTTACCAAACTAAAAAATTGAAGTCGGGACTAAAGCCCGACATTTTTATTTTGCGTATTCCTGGGCACGTGTCTCACGAATAACATTAACTTTGATTTGACCTGGATATGTCAATTCAGATTCAATCTTATCACGAATATCACGAGCTAATTTTACACAAGTCAAGTCATCCACGTGTTCTGGATTTACAAGTACACGAATTTCACGACCTGCCTGAATCGCAAACGCATTTGAAACACCCTCAAATCCATTTGCAATTTTCTCTAAGTTTTCAAGACGGTTGATATAAGCCTGAGCACTTTCTTTACGTGCACCAGGTCTTGCAGCACTAATTGTATCTGCTGCGATAACCAAATGACTAGTCAAGAACTTAGGTTCTACATCCCCATGGTGTGAGTGGATCGCATTTAACACAATTTCTTTTTCACCATGCTTCTTACAGAACTTGTATCCCAATTCAACATGAGATCCATCTTGCTGCTCAATATTCAATGCCTTACCAATATCGTGCAACAATCCAGCACGTTTGGCAATTTGCTGATTCAATCCAAGTTCAGCTGCCATGCATCCAGCGATATAGGCAACTTCCATAGAATGCTGCAAAGCATTTTGTCCATAAGAATAACGATATTTTAATGTACCAATCAATTTTACAATTTCACGATCAATACGACCAATCCCCAATTTAAAGATAGCTTCCTCACCAGCCTTCATGATCTCTTGATCAATTTCATTCTGGTATTTCTTAACAACATCTTCAATTCGTCCCGGTTGAATTCTTCCATCACGAATCAAGTGTTCCAAAGCTAAACGAGCCACTTCACGACGTACTGGATTAAAACATGTAATTGTAATCAAATCTGGAGTATCATCGATGTTTAATTCAACACCTGTTGCCTGTTCAAAACAACGAATATTACGTCCTTCACGACCAATGATACGTCCCTTCATTTCTTCACCAGGTAAAGAAACAACACTGACTGTCTTTTCTTGAGTTTCCTGCTGAGACATACGCTCAATAGCTAAGGCAATGATATTCTGCGCTTTTTCATTGGCAGTAGCCTTTGCCTCATCCTCTTTATCTTTGATATACGCAATTGTTTCATGTTCCATTTTCTTTTCCACAATCGCAAATAATTCATCTTTTGCTGCCTGGCTTGACATTTTGGCAACACTTTCTAAAACGACAACTTGTTTGTCGATTTCTTCTTGTAATTTCTTCTCTTTTTCGTCTAATGATGTCAGTTTGTCAGCAACACTTTTCATCTTTTCATTAATCTGACGCTCTTTTTGATTTAACGCTTCATCACGAAAATTCAAGTTATCTTCTCTACGCAATAACTTGTTCTCTAATTCCATTGATTCTTGTTTACGTTCTTTAATTTCTTTTTCAGCTTCTACGCGCAAATCATGAGCCTGTGTCTTTCCGTCTAACACAGCTTGTTTTACACGTGATTCCGCTTCATTTTGAGCTTCTTTTAAAATCTGTTCTGCTTTTTGCTGATTCTTATTTAAACCTGCTTTGGAAAGTCCGACCATACAGCCAGATCCAATCGCAAGACCTGCGACACCAGACAAAACGATCCATAGTACATCCATACTATTTCCTCCTTTTCGTCCTTTGTTCTAGGTAAAACCAAAAATATTATACACGAAAACAGGTATAAAGTCTATCAACTCAACATCCAAAATAAAAGATGTTTGCCTAGACAAACATCTTATAATAAAGCACGAATCGCAAAGAAGATCAAAACAAATGCACCTAATACAATTCGATACCATCCAAATACTTTGAAATCGTGTTTTTTTATGTATGACATTAAGAAGCGAATCACAAAAATAGATACAAAAAATGCCACAACCATACCAATCACTAGAATAAAGAATTCTAGAACACTAAACGCAAACCCAAATTTCACCAACTTCAATAGACTCGCTCCAAACATAACTGGAATCGCTAAGAAAAAAGTAAATTCTGCAGCTACTGCACGACCAACACCAATCATCAATCCACCAACAATTGTAGCCCCTGATCTTGAAGTTCCTGGAAGTACAGCTGCCACAACTTGAAACAAGCCAATAATCAATGCATCTTTATAAGATAAAGCAGATAAACTATTTACACTAGGACACATATCTTTATTACGGTTTTCAATATAAATAAACGCAACACCCACTAAAATCAACATAATCGCTACGACAAAGCCATTATATAAGTGTGCATCGATCCAATCATCCAATGCCAAACCAATAATTGCCGCAGGAATTGTAGCTACTAAAATCTTAGACCATAAGATCCAGATAGATTTCACAGAAGTATATTTTCCTTCTTTATTTTTTCTAAATGGGAAAATTTTATTCCAGTATAAAACAACAACCGCAAGAATGGCCCCTAACTGGATTACGACAAGAAACATACCCCAGAATGATTTTGATACATTCATAGGCATGATTTCTTCTAATAAAATCATATGTCCTGTTGAACTAATTGGAAGCCATTCGGTAATCCCCTCAACAATACCATACAATATCGATTTTAAAATCTCGATCATACTATCCTCCATACTACAGAAAAAGCCAGGAAATCCTGGCTACATTTTTACTTTTCAACGATTTGTTTGCCGTTGTATTCGCCACAAGAGCACATCTTGTGAGCAAGTTTATATTCACCACAATTTGGACAACGAGTCAACGCTGGTTTCACCAATTTGTAATGTGTTCTACGTTTTGCTTTACGTGTCTTTGAATTTCTTCTCTGTTGAACTGCCATGCTTGCACCTCCTAGTCATCATCCAGTTTGAAATCATTTAGTTTTTCCCATCGTGGATCAATTTTTGGCTCTTCTTTATCTTGATCCGATAAAAGCTGCCAACCATCTCCCTTTGGATATTGATCTCGAGGTAAACGAGTGATACTCATTGGAGCCTCATATAATATCGCCTGGAAAATCTCTGGGTTAATATCGATTGTCTCTTTTTTCACCACGATAATTTCCTGATCTTCTGCATCCTGTACAGGAACAAAAGAATACGTTTGTTGCGACTCCGCCTCAAATGGAAAATCAATATCTTCGTTTGTGATGGAATCTAGAACAATCATCGTTCCATCCATTCTCAAATCACTCGATACGAAATTCATTCCGTCAAACTCTAATGTACCCGTAACATGTACATCTGGAATAGACTTGACAGAAGTATGATGAAGCAGATCGTTTTCTTCAACCGCAATCCACTCATCAATTTCAATAATATGGTTTTTTGCATTTAAGAAGTCTTTTCTATTAAATTTCACGATCTTCACCTCATGTCGCACTTGATATTATAATAAAAGTAATTGATAAAGTCAATATTTCCACAAGAAAAAGATTTTGATATCATAATGAATATGAAAACATGTGGAATTATTACAGAATATAATCCTTTTCATCAAGGACATATCTATCATATCAAAAAAGCGAAAGAATTAACACAATGTGATTGTTTAATTGCGATTGTTTCCAATCATTTTACACAGCGAGGCCTTTTTAGCCTATTAACTATGCAAGATAAAACTAAACTAGCCCTCGAAGCCGGATGCAATCTAGTCATTGAGCTTCCTCCTTGTTATGCAGCACAAAGTGCGGATTACTTTGCCAAATACGCTGTTGAGTCTTTAAGTCAATTACATATTGATCAAATCTGTTTCGGTTCTGAAACAAACAACATCAGCACTCTAAAAGAATATTCGAAACAAATGGAATCTACTCAAGTGGTTCCATCTTTAAGCATGAATCAAAATCTATACACCAAAAATATTCGTCCTAATGATATCTTAGGCATTCAATATATCAAACAATGCGAGAAATACGGTATTACCCCTTGCACAATTGCTCGTAATGATTCTTTTAAAAGTGCTACGCAAACACGCAAAGAATACCTTGAAGGCATTTCTCAATTCAATGATGCCTATTTTAATTCAAGCCAAACATGGGATACGTATTATCCATATCTAAGAAAATTCTTACTTTTAACTGACACACGTACTTTATCCACATACTTTCTAGTTAATGAAGGCATTGAATATCGCTTAAAAGAAAATGCCAAGAAATATTTGAATTGGGAAGATTTTCTATTGGCATCCATTTCTAAAACATACACAAAAGCACGCATTCAAAGAACTTGTATGTTCATTTTACTTCAAATCACAAAAGCACAGATGCAAGAAAACAACCATTTCAATCAAGTTATTGTAGCAGGCTTTGATTCTATAGGACAAGAATATTTAAAAGGTAAACGTGTCATCACAAAATTTAAAGAATTGCCTAAATTCCTACAAGACATTGAACTCAAGTGTCAATATTTATCTTTTGATTCGTTTAAGGCAAGAAAGGTGATTTATTATGATCGTTAGTATATGCATTTTAATCCTTCTTGTATGTATATACATCTATTTTTTTCCTTTTATCCCAAAGCGGAAGAAACACTATACGTACGCATTATTACTTGGATGTCCTGCTCATGATGATGGAAGCATGTCTTCAAGTCAAATCAAAAGATGCAATCTTGCGATTGACATGTATAAAAAGGGGCTATATGGTACGTTAATTATCTCTGGGTCAAATGTAAAGAATGAGTATGTAGAAGCTGAAGTTATGAATACTTACATAAGGAAAAGAGTGGAAATCCCGACCATTCTTGAAACACACGCAAGAAATACCTTTGAAAACTTCAAGTTATCTAAAAAATATATTCAAGAGCAAGATGTGCTCATTCTGGCATCCCAAACGCACGCCAAAAGAGCTTGTGCAATTGCCAAGCAATTCTTTTCAGATTATGGCTGTGCCTGGTTTAAAGATTTAAAACCAAAACACATCATAAGAGAAATTGTTTCGCGTATTCTTTATATCAAAATTGAAATACTAAAAAAATTAGGAAGGTACTAAAATACCTTCCTATTGAATTGTACGAACGACTTCATTGACGCTTCGTACTTTTTTTAAGTTCGCAATTAAATTTTGTAGATGCGCTGCATTCTTTACTGCAACCGTTAGTTTTGTGGTTGCCTCTAAATTTCCTTCATCCACAGCCGAATCTACATGTTTTAAATAGACATTGCACTGCTGCAAAGTTGTCACAATATCACTCAATAAGTAGTTACGATCATCACTATGAACCACCAAATTGACTTCATATTGTTTTTCATCTAAGCCCTCTTCCCATTGAACAGGAATCAGACGTTTCTTTTCATTCAAGATATTTGGACAATCCGCCCTATGGACCTTCACACCTTGGCCTTTAGAAATATATCCAATAATTGGATCACCCGGAATAGGTCGACAACAATTTGCCAAAGAAACCGCAATTGTATCAACACCTGGAACAACAACACCACAATTTGAATGTTTCACTTGGTGAGATGGCTGCTTATTGTAGATCTTCATAATTTCCTGATCTTCCAGCATATTCGAACGATTCTTCACCAAACGATCCACAATGGACTGCAATGATACACGCTTCATCGCAATACCTACATATAGATCATCCACACTCTTAAATGACAAAGATGTTAAAATCGACTCTAAACGTTTTGTTTCCATTAATTTTGAATCCAGCTTCAAACGTCTAAACTCATCTTCAAGCATCGATTGACCTAGCTTAATGCTGTCCTTGCGTGACTGCTGCTCTTGTTTTTGTAAGAAAGTACGAATCTTATTTCGTGCATGCCCACTCTTAACAATTTTAATCCAGTCTGCACTTGGACCTACAGAGTTGTTGTTAGTTAAAATATCAACAACATCTCCCGTTTTTAATGGCGTGTTCAAAGGTACAATAGCTCCATTGACTTTAGCACCAACCGTTTTATTACCAACCTCCGTATGGATTCTGTACGCAAAATCGATTGGACAAGAACCTGTAGGTAACGCAATAACTTTACCTCTAGGGGTTAAACAATATACATTTGCTTCAAAAATATCTTTTTGAAGTACATTCATATATTCAAGTGGATCTTCACTCTCTTCATCGGTCATCATAGAGAAATCTCTAAACCAAGAAAGTTTATCCTCAATCTCTTTTTGTTCATACTCAGGCGCATAATTACGATTTTCTTTATACTTCCAGTGCGCTGCAACACCTCGTTCGGCAATCGCATCCATTTCTTCAGTACGAATCTGGATTTCAAAAATATTACCATGTTCCGGCTCTACAATCGTCGTATGCAAAGACTGATACATGTTGGCTTTTGGCATCGCAATATAATCTTTAAAACGACCAGGAATCGGTCTATATTTGGCATGAATATAACCTAATATTTCATAACAATGCACCACTGAATCTGTAATAATACGAATTGCTAATAAATCTAAAATTTCTTCAAAACGCTTGTTTTTTGTAACCATCTTTTTATAGATGCTATAGAAATGTTTAGAACGGCCAAAAATACGATATTGAATATTATACTCTTGTAAAATCGATTCAATATCCGAAATCATTTCTTGAACTTGACCATTACGATCACTTTCACGTTGTTTTACCAACCCTTTGATTTCCTCATACTTCTTATAATCCAAGTATTTAAAAGACAAATCTTCCAACTCGTTTTTTATTTCACTGATACCTAAACGGTGTGCAATCGGTGCATATACGCTCAAAGTTTCACGCGCAATCTTCTTTTGTTTTTCCGGACGCATATACTGCAACGTACGCATGTTATGTAGACGGTCCGCTAATTTAATCAAGATGACACGAATATCTTTGGCCATCGCAATAAACAACTTACGATGATTGCTAGCCAGATATTCTTCTTCATCTTTAAACTTGATGGCACCAATTTTTGTAACTGCATCCACCAAAGTTGCGATTTCTTCACCAAACAATTCTATAATCGTATCTGTGGTTATGCCTTCACAATCTTCTACCGTATCATGTAAAAGACCAGCCGCAATCGTTTTAGGGCCACAATGCATTAACGCTAATGTATTCGCCACCTGAATTACGTGAATGACATAAGGCTCTCCACTTTTACGAAACTGCCCTTTATGGTGTTCATAGGCAAAATCATATGCCTTTTGTATCAACTCAATATTTTCTGGGCGTTTTATATATGTCTGTACATTCTCCATGCACTCTTCAAAAGTAACTTGCTTTTTCTGACTCATAATCACTGCGCCCCCTTTCCTAAATTAAATTCTTTATTCTCCCTCAAAATGTGTTAAAGCACACACTGGAATATCTTTAAATTTTTCTCTTCCTTTTAAATCATCCAATTCGATCACAAAAGCTACACCGACAACACTTGCCTGCATACGCTCAACCATTTTAATAATTGCTTCTACAGTACCTCCTGTAGCCAATAAATCATCGATAATCACAACTTTTTGTCCAGGTAAAATGGCATCCGCATGGATACAAAGCTCATCTTGACCATATTCTAGATCGTACGTTTCATTCACTGTTTCTCTAGGAAGTTTTCCTGGCTTTCTAACTGGCACAAAACCAACATTATTCTCTAAAGCTACTGGCACACCAAATAAGAAACCACGAGCTTCTGGGCCAATCACAACATCGGCACCAATACTTTTCACAAAGTCATTGAATTGATCTACACAATAACGCATCGCATTCGCGTTTTGTAGAATAGGTGTTACATCTCTAAAAACGATTCCTTCCTTAGGAAATCCTGGAATACTCTCAATATAATCTTTTAAATCCATACTAAACCTCTTTCTAATTGATTCCATTTTACTACGCATATACAATCTCATCAATCACAAAATTTACCTGTTTACGACCCTGATATTGATTGATTTGAACAGTTCCAATAAATGAATAAATCGCATTTACACTTTTTTTATACTCCGCTTCACTCTGGTTAAACCGCATACACTGCAAGCCAGAATCTAAAGTATACTTGCGATGTTTATGATTTTGAAAATCATATAAACTTTTAATTTTTGGCTGAACGATTTCAAAACTAGGAAACACAAAACCTGGGCCAAACGGTCTAAGTATATCTAAAGATTGTATGGTTTTTAAGCTTAATTCTTCATCATCTATGACTAATGTATTTTTCTTCTTTACACTATACGTATATTCCTTGATACGTGTATGAATAAATTTTTCAAACAAATCATATTCATTTAGATTCAAAGAAAAACCAGCTGCATTTCCATGTCCGCCAAACGTCACAAAATGTGGATATTCACCTAAAAAATCCATACAGTTAAAGCCCTCTGGACTTCGCATACTTGCCTTATACCCCTGCTCATTTTTTGCCAAGACAATACAAGGCTTATTAAAGCTAGCACAAATCGATCCAGCAACTAAACCAATGATTCCCTCATGAAAGCTTGCATCTTCAATCATAAAGATATCTTCATTGCCTTTGCACTTCATCAAAGCTGTTTTTTGCATCTGATCCGATAATTGTTTACGAATCGTATTGATCTGTGTAATCTGCTGACCCAACGTAAAAATACTCTCATCATCCTGCGCTAAAAAATAACGAACTACATTGTTCACATTCGCAAGATTACTTAATCTTCCAATCGCATTTAATTTTGGGACCACCTGAAAACCAATACTCGTTTCATTTACCTCACGATCGGTAGCTAATGAAAATATATGTTTTTCATGCGTTTGATTCATCAAACGTAAAGCATTTTGAATTAAAGCACGCGTCTGCCCTTTCACAATCATCATATCTGAAATACTCGCAAGGCCTGCTAGCTGTAAAAGATAGTCATTGTCAACTCCTAATACACGCATACATTCATAGGCAACACCAGCTCCACATAATGTTTCAAAACAAGATTCCATCAATGTTGGATGCACTACAATATCGCAATTCACCTCTTCATCCATTGTATGATGGTCAGTTACAATTACATCCATACCCAATTCTTTAGCCAACGCTAAAGCTTGGGTACTTTTAATTCCATTATCCACTGTAATTATCAAAGAGTAACCTTTTTTGTGTGCGAGTGTAACTGTCGCCTCACTTAATCCATACCCCTCTTTGATCCGGTCTGGAATATAGAAACCACACTCAAGACCTAGTTGTCTTAATCCTGAAACCATAATGGTTGTTGCGCTGATACCGTCACAATCATAGTCACCGGCAACGATTACTTTTTCACAATTCGAAACAGCTTGTGCTATACGCTTTTTAAACCTTTCCATACATGCAGATTCAGAAATTGAATTTAAAGGCTGACTCGTTGTCCAATATTCCCATTTTGATGTATCGGGCTCTAAAAATTCTAATACTTTTTTTGTTAATTCTGTCATTTGTTCCATGTTAATTATTATACCATATATTAAAATGTTCACAGACTATTAATCTGTGAACAATTCTTTCTGATAAGGAATTTGAAGATGCTCATACGCTTTAGGCGTTACAATTCTTCCTCTTGGTGTACGATTGATAAAACCAATCTGTAATAAATAGGGCTCATATACATCTTCGAGTGTCATCGGCTCTTCTCCAATACTTGATGCGATTGCTTCAAGTCCGACGGGACCTCCTTTAAATCTTTCAATAATACCCTTTAAGTATTTGTGATCAACCGCATCCAAACCTAAATGATCCACACGAAGTCGGTCTAGAGCTGTTTTGGCAATTTCACTTGAAACCACACCCTCATTATAGACTTGTGCAAAATCACGCACACGTCTAAACAAACGGTTTGCGATACGTGGAGTCCCACGTGAGCGTAAGGCTATTTCTGTGACAGCATTTTTATCAATTTCCGTATTCATAACACAACTTGTACGATAAACAATTTTTTCTAAGTCCGATAAATTATAGTACTCCAATTGGGAAATGATTCCAAAACGATCACGTAAAGGAGCACTTAAATCTCCGGCACGAGTTGTGGCACCAACAAGTGTAAAAGGTGGTAAATTAATACGGATATTGTGTACCGTAGCCGAATCTTTACCTACCACAATATCTAGACAATAATCTTCCATAGCTGGATACAACACTTCTTCTACTTGTTTTGGTAAGCGATGGATCTCATCAATAAATAAGACATCTCCTGGTTCAAGCGTCGTAAGAATCGCAGCTAGATCTCCACTTTTTTCAATCGAAGGACCACTGGCTGTTTTAAGATTTCCATGCATTTCATTAGCAAGAATATATGCCAATGTTGTTTTTCCAAGTCCAGGAGGGCCGTAGAATAAAACATGGTCCAAAGCTTCATTTCTAGATCTTGCCGCATGAATGAACACATTTAGATTTTCTTTTAATTCTGATTGCCCAATATATTCATTTAAACTTTGCGGACGCAACGTCTTTTCAAAGTTATCGCACTCTTGTAAATTTCCATCTACTTCTCTAGGCATTTATCTTATACTCCATTTCTTTTTGCGAGTAAGATCAATGCTTGTCTTAGCATTTCATCTTCTCCTAATTCTGTATTTTCTAATTCCTTTTTAATTTTCGTTAATTGATTTGTCTTATATCCAAGTGATAAAAGCGCATCCTGAACTTGGCCCCACACTGGATTTGATGTAGCACCATCACTGGTTTCCAAAGATACAAACTTACCTTTTAGATCTAGAACAATTTGTCCTGCCGTTTTTGCACCAATACCAGGTAAAGACTTAAGTTTTTTGATATCATCATTTTCAATGGCTTCAATCATTTCTTTTCCCGAACATACCGACAACATAGTCTGTGCTGTTTTAGGACCAATGCCTTTCACATTGATCAAACGCATAAACACTTCATAGTCTTCTTCTTTTAAAAAGCCAAACAACAAGATTGCATCCTCACGTACATGTTGATACGTATAAAGAAACAATTCATCTCCCATTTTTTGACTTAAGGCATTTGCCAGATAAACTTCGTAGCCTACCCCCTGCACATCCAACACAACACGATCACTTCGAATAATTCTTACAACGCCGTTCACAAACGCAATCATATTACACCTCAACATCTAATTCTACAGGACAATGATCGGAACCATATACATCCGTCAATATCTTGGCATCCACAATTTTATGTTTTAATTCCGGTGATACCAACCAATAATCAATTCTCCATCCCGCATTCTTTTCACGAGCCTTAAAGCGATAACTCCACCAAGAATATTCTACTTTTTCAGGATACAAAGTACGGTATGTATCTACAAAATGAGACAATAAATACTTCTTAAAGCTATCTCTTTCCTCATCTGTAAAACCTGCATTCTTATGATTTGTCTTTGGATTTTTAATATCGATCTCTTCATTAGCCACATTAAAATCACCACAAGCCATAACTGGTTTATCCAATGATTCTAAATAGGTACTAAACGCTTTATCCCATTCCATACGATAATCTAAACGCTTTAGCCCATCTCCTGAATTTGGTGTATAAACAGTCACAACATAATATGCAGGATATTCAAGCGTAATCACTCTTCCTTCTGTATCATGTTCTTCCATATCCATTCCATAACGAACCGACACTGGTTCTTCTTTAGAGAAAATCATTGTTCCACTATAGCCTTTTCTTTGTGCGCTATTTATATATTGATACGGATATAATTCACAATCCACTTCAATTTGATCGGGTTGTGCCTTCGTTTCTTGAATACAGAAAATATCTGCGTCCAAAGCATAAAGAATTTCCACAAAATCCTTCTTTAATACGGCACGAATCCCATTTACGTTCCACGAAATACATTTCATAAAAAAACACCTCAGAAGCATTATACCACACCAAAAGAAAAGGCTACACAATGTGTAACCTTAGTTTTCAATAAATTCAAATTCAAAGCCTAATAAACGTACTGTATCTCCATCTTGACATCCAGCTTCTCTTAAAGCTGTATCAATTCCAAGATAACGCATTTTATTGGCAAATAGATAGAAGTCTTCTTCTGTATTCAACTTATTGATGTCAAATACACGCTCAAGTCTAGGACCTGAAACATTCCATACGCCATCCTCTTCTTTTTCAATAACGATGTCTTTCTTCTTCTCTTCAAATGTATACATAACACCTGTCTCACCTGTATCTTCCGTAATTGGGAATACTGGTGTTGTCGCAAGAAGATCGGCTGCTTTTCTTAGTACCGGCTCTAAGCCTTCATGAATAATCGTTGTTGTTTCATATACTGGGATATCTGGATATTTTTCTTTAAAACGACGAACATTTTCTTCGGAATTTTCCATATCCATTTTATTTGCAACAACAATTTGTGGTCTTTCCAATAAACGAATCTGATAAGACTTCAACTCATTATTAATGACTTCATAATCATTTAATGGATCTCTTCCATCTTCTGCACCCATATCAATAACGTGAATAATAACACGACATCTTTCAATGTGACGCAAGAACTGGTGACCTAAACCTTTACCATCACTTGCTCCTTCAATAAGTCCTGGTAAATCGGCTAGCACAAAGCTTCTGCCATCACCCGTTTGTACAACTCCAACATTTGGTGTGATTGTCGTAAATGGATAATCTCCAATTTCTGGGCGCGCTTTACTAACGGCATCTAGGAATGTGGATTTTCCTACACTAGGAAATCCTACCAATCCAACATCGGCAAGTACTCTTAGTTCTACAATACAATCAAATTCTTCACCCAATACACCTTGTTCTGCATATTTTGGTGCTGTATTGTGGCTTGATCTAAAATGCCAGTTACCACGACCTCCACGACCACCATGTGCTACAACTTGTCGTTGATGTGGTTTTGTCAAGTCAGCAAGTACTTGATTATTATCACTTCTCTTTACAATCGTTCCTAATGGAACTTTTACTACTTTATGTTCTCCATTGGCTCCATGCATCTTTTTGTTTTTACCTTTTTCACCCGGAGTAGCGATCACCTTACGGTGATACCGTAAATCTAAAAGTGTTGTCATTCCTGGATCGGCTTCAAAAATGACATCTCCACCGTTACCTCCATCGCCTCCAAAAGGTCCACCATAGGCAACATATTTCTCATGGCGAAAACTTACTAAACCATCTCCACCTTTACCTGCTTTTATATGAACTTTGACCTGATCTACAAACATATATACCCTCCTTTCTTTCTCATTAAAAAAGATCCCAGCAACGGGATCTTAAATTTCACACTTGTTAAGCTTGTGGATAAACAGAAACTTTCTTTTTATCTTTACCAAGACGTTCGTATTTAACAACACCGTTAACTAATGCGAACAATGTATCATCAGCACCACGTCCTACGTTAGTTCCTGGATGAATTTTTGTTCCACGTTGACGATAAATAATGCTTCCAGCGTGACAAGATTGTCCATCAGCTAATTTAGCTCCTAAACGTTTTGAGTGAGAATCACGACCGTTCTTTGTAGAACCAACTCCCTTTTTAGAAGCGAATAACTGTAAGTCTAATTTTAATAACATTTTTTACACCTCCTGTACTTGTATGTATTTAGGATAACTCTCTTCAATACTTTGAAACTGAACCAATAGCGTATTCAATATGATTTGTAGTTCAGTACATTCCGTATTGTTTATTTCTAATTCAACATCCCCTGCATCTACTTTATAAGAAATGAAACTTAAATAGCCAAGCTGTGCGATTGCGTTAATACCACCAATAATAATGGTACTGGCTGCAGAACAGACGATATCTTTTCCATACTGATCATACTCAGCATGTCCCTGCATAGAGATCAATGAAATCCCATGTTCATCTCTAGCAATTTTAATTTTAATCATAATTAAGCTTCGATAGCTTCAATTTTTACACGAGTGTAAGGTTGACGGTGTCCTTGTTTACGACGTGTTGAAGATTTTTTGGCTTTATATTTCACAATAGTGATTTTCTTTCCTTTGCCTTGTTTTTCAACAACACCAGTTACCTTTGCACCTTCTACGAATGGTTTACCAAATTTTCCATCAGCGTATAATACTTTGTCAAATGTAACTGTGTCTCCTTCGTTAGCTTCTAATTTTTCAACGAAGATAACAGCATCCTTTTCAACACGGATCTGTTTTCCACCAGTTTCGATAATTGCGTACATGTGTGCACCTCCTATTCATTCTTTTTTTCACATTTAGCTTGATACTCGCCATCAAGGTGTGAATTTTCAACTTAAAACCTTTTCTGGGCGGTTGCAAGTCCATACACGGAGTTTGCAACATTGATATTTTAAAGGATATAAAGCAATACGTCAAGTTAAATTTCTATTTTTAACTCTATGTCTCAATAGGTAAATTCTAATTTATCTAAATCTTTCTTATAGGATGTCGAATGACTGTTTTCCATTTTTCCGGTGTAACCTTTCTTGCATCCGACAAATATATTTCATGATGTAGTCTTTGACTATTCATATCATTCGCATATCCATTTTGTTTTAAATATTCATCCATAAGTGCAACTGTAGCTGGTTCATCATCAAAAGATCCTAAGTGCATGATTTGAACACATAAACCTTCATCAATCGTCAAAAACTCTGCCGATGAACAATCTATTTTTTTCTTTTTAGTTGCTGTTTCAACAGCCCATTCAAAATCTTTTTCATTCACAAAATCAGGCAATCGAATGACTGAAATCCAATGAAATGAATCTTTATCTGCATAATTCACACCATCTATATCATCCTGCCACCAGAATCCTTCTAGTGGTGGAACTACATATTCAAAGAATCCTTCAATTTTATAATCCGTCTTATAACTCATTCTCAAAGTATAAGCAATCGCATACAATACGCCAATTGCCTGCTGATATGATCCACCTTCTTCATTTGGATTGCCCTCACCTCTGAGCGCAATATAATTTGCTTCAGGAACATTTACAATCACAGGTTTATTTTTAGGCATATAAAATTCTTTATATTCTTTCTTAAAATCAAAAGCCATAATCACTCCTTAAATTTGGTTTTATCTATTTTTTAAAGTATACCATTAAATATGAAAACTATACAAAAAGACTGATCTCTCAGCCTTTCATTTATAAATACGCTTTGTCTTAATCTATACGATCATAAACCATAATTTATTCGCTTATTTGTATTTCTTCTTAAGATTAATACTCAATATTATTGCAACAACTGATGAAATAATTAATCCTGCAACTAATGAAAATATCCAAAGATTATTTTCATTAAAAAGAAGAATAAAGGAAATATTCGTAGATATTATGAAAAATACAAAGAAAAGATTTAAAATTTTAGTATCTTCTTTCCAATAATTTTCTTTATCACTAGTGTTTAAACTATTGTAAAATTCAAACCCATTGTCTAGTTCTTTACCAACTTTAGTGCTTCTTATTTTGTTTGTTGCATACCAAATAAGTAGGTATATCATGTTTAAAAAAATAAAAATCACAGTATTCTTTGTCATGTTTGTTCCTCCACAAATTCTGATTTATCTATTGCATTACGTTGATTACTTTACAGTGAAAGGTGTCCATTCAATGTGGTTATATTCCATCACATCATTTGCTTTTTTCATTCCTAATTTTTCGTAAAATGCAATG